>NZ_JANIID010000039.1:0-76939 GCF_024519335.1 Streptomyces telluris | reverse complement strand
CGATCTGCAGACCCGGCCGGGCCAGCTCGGCGCGCATCAGCAGGGCGAGCAGCCCGCCGACGCAGAAGAACGCGAACGCCGTGACCAGGTAAAGCGTGCCGATGGTCTTGTGGTCGGTGGTGGTCAGCCACTTCACGGGGGATCTCATGCCCCGTACGTGTCCGGACCCCCGCGTTCCTTCACCGCTCCCCGGCCCGCCGGCGTGCGATCCACCTCACACCGTACGCATGTGAAGATCTCTGCCATGCCGGACATCAGCCGATCATGAGCACGGAGGAAACCTTCGCCGCTGCCTATCGCGCGCACTACTGGGCGGTCAGCCGCTTCGTGGCACGACGGCTGGACGGGCAGGCGCACGAGGTGGAAGAGGTGGTGTCGGAGGTGTTCTCCGTCGCCTGGAGACGCCGGGCGGAGATGCCCGACCCGCCGCTGCCCTGGCTGTACGGTGTGGCCCGCAACTGCCTGGCCAACACCGTTCGCGGCATGTCCCGCTACCGCCGTCTCCTGCTGCGGCTCGGTCACCACGAGACCGCCCACCGCCGGCACACCGTGGACAGCCCGGACGCGGACCGCCCGGGCGCCTGGGTGCACGAGGCCCTCGCCCGCCTGTCCCCGGCCGACCAGGAGGCACTGCGCCTGACCGCATGGGAGGAGCTGACCCTCGACGAACTGGCCGTGGCCCTGGGCTGCAGCCGCAGCGCCGCCGCCATGCGCCTGCACCGGGCCCGCCGCCGGCTGCGCGCCGAGGCCGACCGCATACGGCCCGCCCTGCCCGTAGGGTCCGAGGCACGAACCGACGCGCGCGCTGGAGGCGACGACGATGCATGACGAACTGGAACTGCTGCGTGCGGCCGACCCCGTGCCCTCCGGTGACGGCCCCTGGCGCGACCGCCCGCTCGACGCCGGCGCCGAACGCGCCCTGAACCGCCTCCTGTACGGCGACCGCGTCAGAAGGACCGGGGTCCTCCTCGTCGTCCGGGCCGAGGCCACGGTGCTCGCCCTGGTCGGGGTGCTCGCCCTGAGCCTGTCAGCGTGCCGCTGATCCCCACAAATACGGGTCGAATGCAGTGAGCCGGATGCCGTACTTGATCCAGCGGAACCCTGCGTTGTCCTGAGCTTCATTTCCCTCCATTCCGGTCTTGTAGTAGCGGTGCAGCGTGCGGACCTGGGAATCGGCCTCCACGAACTTCAGCACGCAGTGACCGCGCTTAGGGTTCAGGGCGGAAATCAGCTTGTGCTTGAGTTCTTTGAGGGAGCGCCGGTCGATTCCGTAGAGGTAGACGGGCAGCATCACCTCACGAGCAGCCACCCGTGTGGACCGGTGGATGGAGCCGTCCAGATTCGGCGAGCTGTCGGCGTGCAGCTCGTACGGCGGGGTGTCCAGTCCGGTGGCGCCGGCCTGGAGGAGGATGCCCGGCCAGCGCCGGTCGGTGAAGGAGGTGAGGGGATTTCCTCCCCCTCACCTCCTTGCCCGGTGATCGACACGTAGGTGTGTCCCCACGCCATCGGATGAGGCGGGATCGGAACCGGTTGCGGCCGGTCTTCGAGAATCCGGTCCCGTGTCGCCGGGATCGGCATAGAGACTTGCCTCCATCGAGTGAAGTTGGGTGCAGCGGATAGTGCGCGATTGACGGTCTGTGGTGTCCTGCGTCTGACTCGGCTCACGCCATGGGGGTGCGACATGCGGCAAGGGATCAGGAAATTCGGGATCCGGTCGGCGGTATTGGTTCCCATCAGTGCTGTGGCGCTGCTGTTCAGCCAGGGGCTCGCCTTCGGGGACACCACGGGTTGGGATCTCACTGGACGTGGCTCGACTCTCCAGCCGCGTGCCGGCGTCCAGATCGTTCCCCAGTGGCCGTGCAGTTCGACCTGTACTTACGATCAGGACTCGGTCTTCCGTCTCGCGAGCCTGAACGACGCTTCGTTGAACACGAGTACTACGGCACCGAATCTGATCAACAAGCAGTCAGGGGCCCGGATCGGCACGTGCGCCTGGAACTCCGGCCAGCTCCTGTGCAGCCCAACGAATAGCGGCAGCACCGGCGACACCCTTACTCTCGACAAAATTGTGTATGGGACCGCATCAAGCGAATCCTGCACGCAGTCCTTCTACTTCGACTGGTGGGACAGTAGCGCCACCACCTCGCAGCCGGATCCCAACGAGGAGTGGACCAGCCAGGTCGCATTCCAGACCACGTCCGGACCGTGCCAGTAAGCCCGAGGGGGGCGGCTGTCAGGCCGCCCCCCTCGCTTGCTGATGAACTCGATGAGACCTAGATGCCGTGCATCGCCTCCGCGTACTGCAGGGCCCGGAGAACCGCCTGAGTCGTGGACTCGGACTTGGCCTCGTGGATGTGGATCTCGACGGTCCGGCCGCCCAGCAGGTTCTGTGTCTTGCGGGCGTCGTGCACCCGCTCACCGCCGCGGAAGTCCACGAGCTCCGGCCCTTGCTCGCCCACCAGGCGAAGGCCCGGTGAGGCGGACAGGGTTCCCATCCAGTAGCCGGAGGTCCCGCTGAGGGCGCGGCGCCATCCGGAGCCGTACCGGTCGATCGCGTACGACAGGCCCGCGTACAGCGAAGCCACCGGATGGAATTGCCCGAGGCTCCGATACGGGCCCGCGTACGCGTTGAAGGTCGAGCCGATGACCTGCAGCAGCCCCTTCGACGGATCGCCTGCGGCTGCGTTGGAGTCCCAGTTGTTGACTGCGTTCGGGTCGCCACCGGATTCCACGCCGATGCGGTGCAGCACCAGGGGGACGTCCGCGAGCGAGATGCCGCCCCGGCCGGCGAACTCACCCGTGCCCTCGGAAAACCGAGCCAGGGGCGCCTTGAGGAAGAGCCCTGCCCCACCAACAAGGGCAAGCCCCTTGGGCCGAAGAGCGTCAGGCACATCCACAACATCCTGAGCGCTGCCTTCGACTTGATCACGGGGCCGCGAAGGCTGCTTCAGCACAACCCCCGCAAGAGGGCCAGCCCTCCGACGGAGCGGGAGATCCGGCAGGCGGAACCGGATTTCCCCACGTTGTCCGACAGCGAGACCAGCCGGTTCCTCGGCGACATCTGGACCCCTGGCGGCAACAGCAAGCGAAGCCCTGGGGATGAAGTGGTCCCTCGTCCGCTGGGACGAGGGCGCCATCGAACTGGCTTGGGTCGTGGTGGAGGAGGGCAACTCCTACCGGTTGCGGAAGCTGACCAAGGACGGGGATGACAACGCGATCATCTACGTAGACCAAGCCCTGATGAACATCCTGAAGTGGCAGAAGGAGCGCCAGGACCCCGAGAAGGTATCGGCACGGCGACTGGCGAGCCAGCAAGATCACGAACGACCTCAACGCCAAGGAGAGCCCGGTAGAGGTCTCGAAGAACGCCCGGCATCACAGCCCCGGCTACACAATGGAGCGCTACGGCAAGCGCCGCCCGGACGCCGCCAAGGCGCCGGCCGGCCGCAGCGCCAGCCGGATCGGGCTGGATCGCGCAGCAGCCTGATCCAAGATTCCCGGCCGGTCGTCTCGTGGTTGGTCACGCTGCTGGTCGCATAAAAAGCTGAATCCTACTGGTCACGCACTGGTCACGCCGACGCCTGATTCAGACCAGGAAAACAGAAAAACCCCAGGTCAACTGGGGTTTCCACTGGTGTCCGAGGGGGGACTTGAACCCCCACGCCCGATAAAGGGCACTAGCACCTCAAGCTAGCGCGTCTGCCATTCCGCCACCCGGACCAGGTGCCGTCTTCAGCGAGGTGTTCCCCGCGGCGACAGGGATAACAATACCAAGGTTTCGGAGTGCCTTTATGCCTCTGTCCTGCGAAAACACCGACCGAAGATGCCGGAGGCGCCTCAAAGCTGTTGCCGCGTCCACGGCCCGGGGCGGCCGTCGCCCGACCTGGCTCCGAAAAACAGAAAAACCCCAGGTCAACTGGGGTTTCCACTGGTGTCCGAGGGGGGACTTGAACCCCCACGCCCGATAAAGGGCACTAGCACCTCAAGCTAGCGCGTCTGCCATTCCGCCACCCGGACCGGGTGTCGTCTCCAGCGGGGTGCTCCCCGCGGCGACAGGGATAACAATACCAAGGTTTCGGAGTGCCCTTCACCTGGGTAACCACGTGGGGCATAAGGTTCACTTATGGGCAATACGGGGCATACCCGGACGGCGGTGGGTGCGCGGCGGCGGCCGCGGCCCCTGTCGCCGCTGCGGGAGCACCTGCGGGACACGTTCTGGTTCACGCCCACCGCGGGGCTGGTCGGTGCCGCGGTGCTGGCCGCCGGGGTGCTGGAGGTGGATCAGTTCGTCATCGGGGCGCTGCAGGAGGAGGGGGACTACGCGACCGTCGAGTCCCTGATCGGGATCGCCGACGACGCCAAGACGATCATCACGACCGTCGGCTCGGCGATGCTGACCTTCATCGGTGTGGTGTTCTCGATCTCCCTGGTCGCGCTGCAGATGGCCGGCGGGCAGTTCTCCCAGCGCGTGGTGCGGCTGTACGTGCGCAGCCGGATCACCAAGTGCACGTTCGCGGTCTTCCTGGCGACGTTCCTGTTCGCGCTGCTGGTGCAGGCGTCCTACGAGGGCGACGAGAACCCCCGCACCGTCTCCACCGTCCCGGTCTTCTCCGGCATCGTGTGCGTCGTCCTGGTGCTGGTGAGCCTGGGGCTGTTCATCGCCTACGTGAACTCCACGCTGCGGCTGATGCGCGTGAGCTACGTGATCGACCGGATCACCCGGGAGTCCTTCAGGGTGCTGGACAAGCACGGCGTCGCGGACGACGAGCGGCCCGCGCTCGCGGAGCCGGGTGCGGAGATCGCCCACGCGGGCCGGGCCGGGGTGCTGCGGGACGTGCACGTCGCCCGGCTGGTGCGGGTCGCGCGGCGGCACGGCGTCGTCCTGCGGCTGATCCCGCGGATCGGGGACTTCGTGGTGCCCGGGACGCCGGTGCTGGCGGTCCACGGCGGGGCCGCGCCGCCGCCCCGCGCGCTGCGGTACACGGTGTCCGTGGGCGTGGAGCGGACCTTCCACCAGGACCTGGGCTTCGGGTTGCGGCAGCTGTCGGACATCGCGCAGCGGGCCCTGTCCCCCGCCGTGAACGATCCGACGACGGCCGTGCAGTGCCTGGACCGGATCACCCAGTTCCTCGCGGCCCTGGCCCGCCGCCCGCTCGGGGCGCTGCACCACTGCGACCGCCGGGGCGCGGTGCGCCTGGTGCAGGACGTGCCCGGCTGGGCGGACCTGGTCGACCTGGGGTTCGCGGAGATCCGCGGCTGCGCGACCGGCAGCCCGCAGGTGACCCGGCGGCTGCTGGCCGCCCTGGAGGACCTGTGGTGGCTGGTCCCCGAGGACCGGCGCCCGCCGCTGGAGCGGCACCGCGCGCTCCTGGAGCACGCCGTATCGCGCACGGTGCCGGATGCGGCGGACCGGGATTTCGCGCTGCTGCCCGACCGGCAGGGGATCGGTTAGGGCACCTCAGCCCGGCCTCGCTGCGGCGGCATCGCCGCCTGCCCTCACGGCATCAAGTGGTAATCCGGGAAGTTCCCCGGCAGCCGTTCGCCGGACGGTCCTTCCGTCACCGCCCGCACCAGCAGCTCGCCGCCGACGAAGGCCCCGCGCCACGACGCCCCGAAGCCGCCGAAGAGCTCCTCGCGGTCGCCGCGCGAGCGGGGGCCGTTGCGGCCGACCTTGAACGCCCGGATCTGCGGGGCCAGGCGCGCGAAGGCCGCCTCGTCGTCGCAGGAGAGGGCCGCGACGAGCGCGCCGTTGCTGGCGTTCATGGCGGCGAGCAGTTCGGCCTCGGTGTCGACCGGGACGACGGTGTCGACGGGGCCGAAGGGTTCGGCGTGGTGCAGGGGCGAGGAGGGCGGCGGGCTCAGCAGCGCGACGGGAGGGACGTACGCGCCGGTGTCCTGGCCGGGCAGGAAGCGGCCGTCGGCCAGGCGGCCGCGGTGCAGCGGGACGGCGCCCCGGCGGACGGCCTCGGCCACCTGCGCGGTCAGCTCCTCCGCCTTGGCGGCGTTGATCAGGGGCCCGAAGTCGAGCTCGGGGAGGTCGTCGCCGGGCGCCTCCACGGCGAGCGGGTGGCCGAAGCGGACGTCCCGCACCGCGGGCAGGTAGACCGCGAGGAAGTCCGCGAAGGCCTCCCGCTGCACGACGAACCGCGGGTAGGCCGTGCAGCGCTGCTTGGCGTACTCGAAGGTCCTGCGGATCCGCGCGCCGAGCGCCGTCCAGTCCGTGAAGTCCCAGACGCCCCAGGCATTGAGGCCCTCCTGTTCGAGGACGTGGCGCTTGCCGAGGTCGGCCACGGCGGTGGCGACCCGCGCGCCGGTGTCCCGGCCGCCGACGAAGGAGACGCAGCCGATCCCGGGGGCGCGGACGAGCGCCTCGGAGAGCTCGCCGCCGCTGCCGCTGACCAGGGTCAGGGGGACGCCCTCGCGCGCCGCGAGCGCCGCGGCCAGCGTCAGGCAGGCCAGGCCGCCGTCGGTGGGGGTCTTGGCGATCACGGCATTGCCGGCCAGCGCCTGGACGAGCAGGGCGTGGACGAGGACGCTCATCGGGTAGTTCCAGCTCGCGATGTTGCTGACGGGGCCGGGCAGCGGGGTGCGCCCCGGCAGCATGCGGTCGATCTCCGCCACGTACCAGCGGACGCCGTCGACCGCCCGGTCCACATCCGCCCGGGCCAGGCGCCAGGGCTTGCCGATCTCCCAGACCAGCAGGAGCGCCAGCAGGTCGCGGTGGGCGTCCAGGGCATCGAGGGCGGCGGCGACACGGGCCTTGCGGTCGGCGAGCGGGACGTGGCGCCAGGCGCGGTGCGCGTCCACGGCGGCGCGGACGGCCCGGTGGGCGGTGGCCGCGTCGAGGCGCGGCGGGCCGGGTACGGGGGTGCCGTCCACGGGCGTGACGGCGGGCAGCGGCGTGCCGTCGGGCCGCCAGGTGCCGGCCCAGAGGTTGAGGACCCGGTCGTCGTCGCGGAACGCCTCGGGGGCGGCGTCCAGGCAGCGCCGCCAGGCTCCGCCCCATTCGGTGCCGGGCTTGAGCGCAAGGGGGGACACGAGGGGGGAAGGGGGCGCGCCCACGGGAGGCGTCGCGCCCACGGGAGGCGTCCCGCGTGAAGGACGTAAAGGCTCGTGTGAAGGGCGCAGAGGAGGGGTGGGAGGGGTGCGGTCGGATGCCATCGCTGATCTCCGCTCTCGGTACGGGAGGTGCGGGAACATCGGCGGTCCACTACCGGACGGCAGCCATACGGTCCACTGCCGGACGGCAGCCATGCGATCCGCTACCGGACGGTAGTCATACGGAACGGTAGCCACGCGGCGGGCCGCGGGAGGTGCCCCGGCCCCCGATGAGGCCCACGTCACGCCCCGCCACGGCCCGGGCCACAATGGAGCGTCCAGCAACCCCACCACCTCCGGGACTGATCGCTCATGGGACGGGTCACCGAACGCCGCCGCGTCATCCGCATCCGGGACGGGGCGGTCACCGCCCGCCCGGACACGCTCGTGGCCGAGGAGCCCCTGGAGATCCGGCTGAACGGCAAGCCGCTGGCCATCACCATGCGCACGCCCGGCGACGACTTCGCGCTCGCGGCCGGCTTCCTGGTGAGCGAGGGCGTGCTGGGCCGCGCCGACGAGCTCGCCAACATCGTCTACTGCGCGGGCGCGACGGAGGACGGCTCGAACACGTACAACGTGGTCGACGTACGCCTCGCTCCCGGTGTGCCCGTCCCGGACGTCACCCTGGAGCGCAACGTCTACACGACGTCCTCGTGCGGCCTGTGCGGGAAGGCGAGCCTGGATGCCGTACGGACCACGGCGCGGCACCCCGTGTCCGACGGACCGGAGGGCCCGATGCTGCTCGAACCCGCGCTGCTTGCCTCCCTC
Source organism: Streptomyces telluris (assembly GCF_024519335.1). Lineage (NCBI taxonomy): Bacteria > Bacillati > Actinomycetota > Actinomycetes > Kitasatosporales > Streptomycetaceae > Streptomyces > Streptomyces telluris. The sequence continues at coordinate 69,073 of NZ_JANIID010000039.1, read as the reverse complement.
CCCGACCGGCTGCGGGAGGCCCAGCGGGTCTTCGACCGCACGGGCGGGCTGCACGCCGCGGCGCTGTTCTCCGCGGACGGCGAACTGCTGGACGCGCGGGAGGACGTGGGCCGGCACAACGCCGTCGACAAGATCGTCGGGCGTGCGCTCCAGCAGGGCCTCCTGCCGCTGTCCGGGACGGTGCTGATGGTCTCCGGGCGGGCCTCGTTCGAGCTGGCGCAGAAGGCGGTGATGGCCGGGATCCCGGTGCTCGCGGCGGTCTCGGCTCCCTCGTCGCTGGCCGTGGACCTCGCGGCGGAGACGGGGCTGACGCTGGTGGGCTTCCTGCGCGGGACGTCGATGAACGTGTACGCGGGCGAGCAGCGGATCGCCCTCCACGAGCGGGCGGCGAACGACTGACGTCGCGTCGGCAGGCGGCAGGCGGCAGACGGCAGACGGCAGACGGCAGACGGCAGGCGGCAGGCGGCAGGCGGCTCAGCCCACCGGGCCCTCCTCCCGCTCCTCCACCACGCGCGCGAGCAGCGCAGTGAACTGTTCGCGCTCCGCGGGCGTCAGCGCGCCCAGCAGCTCATCGTTGGCCTCGTCGCCCAGGCGGGCGAGCCGCTGCAGGCAGCCGCGCCCCTCGGCGGTGAGGGCGATGGCGTTCTTGCGGCGGTCGGCGGGGTCGGGCGTGCGGGTGACGAACCCCGCCCTCTGAAGCTCGTTGAGGATGCCGACCATGTCCTTGGGGTCGAAGCCGGTCATCCGGCCGAGTTCGGCCTGGGCGACGGGGCCGGAGTCGGCGACCGCGGCGAGGACGGCGTGGTGCGGCATGCGCAGGCCCTCGCGGGCGAACGCCTCGCCGAGCAGGCGGCGGCCCCGTGCGGAGGCGCGGTTGAGGAGCCAGCTGGGGAGGGCGCGGATCCGGTCGAGCGCGGGCTCGTGGGGCTCTGTCATGGTGCGACCCTACCGAGATATCCGTTGGGATCCCCAATAAAAACGTTGGACATCCCAACGAAGGCGGGTTTACCGTTGGGGCCACCAACGAAAACCGTTGGGGATCCCCACGACATCCCGGAGGTGCGCCCCATGCGCCGTGTCCGCTATCACCAGAACGGCGGCCCCGAGGTCCTGCGGCTGGAGGAGACCGACGTCCCTCGGCCCGGCCCCGGCGAGCTCCTGCTGCGCACCGAGGCCGTCGGCATCACGCTGCCGGTCGTACGAAAGGTGCGCGGCGGCGGCCTCCCGCTGCCCGCGAGCCCGGGTGGCGAGGTCGCCGGGGAGGTCGTGGCGGCCGGCCCCGGCGTCACGGGCTTCGCGGTCGGCGACCGCGTCACCGGCCTCTGCTTCGCCGACGCCTACGCCGACTACTCCCTCCTGAACACGGCGATGGCCTCGCCGATACCCGACGACGCGAGCGCGACGGACGCCGTGGCGCTGGTCCGCTGCGGCCTGGTGGCCCGCGGCGCCTACGCGGCGGCCCGGCCGGTCGCAGGCGAGTCGGTGCTGGTGACGGCTGCCGCGAGCGGTGCGGGCCACCTCGCCGTACAGCTCGCCAAGGAGCTCGGCGCCGGGCGGGTCGTGGCGGCGACCGGCCCCGCGGCGGCGGAGGCCAAGGCCGGCTTCCTGCGGGAGCTGGGCGCGGACCACGTCGTGACGTACGACGACCTCGCCCGCGAGGAGGCCGACCGCTGGGGCGGTGCGGTCGACATCGTCCTGGACGCCGTCGGCGGCGAGCTCCTCTCCCTCGCCCTCGCCGCTCTGGCGCCCGGCGGCCGGCTCGTCGCGTACAGCTCGGGCGGCGGCACGATCGAGGCGTACGACCTGCTCGTCGGCGCGAAGTCCGCGATCGGTTTCCAGATGGCGCTCATCGCCCGCCACCGGCCGGAGCTGATGGAGCAGTGGCGGCGGGAGCTGTGGGAGCTGTTCGCCGCGGGCCGGCTGCGGCCGCGCGTGCACGCCGAGGTGCCCTTGGAGGCCGCCGCGCGGGCGCACGGGATGATCGAGGCGCGCGTCAACCTGGGCAAGGTCGTCCTGCGGCCGGCGTGAACCCGTATGGGCTCATCGGCCGAGTCCGCCTTGTGTGACAGTCGTACGGCACCTACGTTCGGCCTCATGGCGCCGCCGCAACTCCGCACTGGTCCCGCCGTCCCCGCCTTCCCCGCCGCCTCCGCCCTCCCCCGACGCCCCGTCAGGAAGGCGCTCGCCGCCGCCGCGCTGGCGGGCTCGTTCCTCCTCCTGCCGCCCGCCGCGGCGCACCAGGCCCGTGCCACGGGCACGCCGTCCGCCGGATCCACGGGCACCCCGTCCCCCGTGTTCACCGGCACCTCGCCCGCCACGTTCACAAGCGCCTCGCCCACCCCGTTCACAAGCGCCTCGCCCGCCCCGTTCACAGGCTCCTCGCCCGCCCCGTTCGAGGAGCAGGTCCTGTTCAAGGCCGGCCAGGAGGCCGACGACGGCGCGTACGCCTGCTTCCGCATCCCGGCGCTGGCCACCACCGCCCGCGGCACCGTCCTCGCCTTCGCCGAGGGCAGGAAGGGCGACTGCAGCGACGCCACCGACATCGACGTCGTGGTCAAGCACTCGGCCGACGCCGGCCGCACGTGGGGCCCGCTGCACGTGGTGGACGAGGGGCGCGGCGACACCCACGGCAACCCCGCCCCCGTCGTCGACGCGCACAGCGGCCGGATCACGCTGCTCACCACGTACAACAAGGGCCGTCCCGGCGGCGGCAACTGCGACGTGCCCTGCGACCGCACGCCCCACCTGCAGTACAGCGACGACGACGGCGCGAGCTGGTCCGCGCCGCGGGACGTCAGCCGGGACCTGCGGCCGCCCGGCTGGAACTCCTGGTACGCCACCGGGCCCGGGCACGGCATCCGGCTCGCCCGCGGGCCGCACCGCGGCCGCCTGGTCGTGGGGCTCAACGCCGAGAGCCACGACGGCACCCGCGTCCGCGCCAACCACGCGGCGCTCGCCCTCAGCGACGACGGGGGCGCGCACTGGCGGCTGGGGGCGGTCGACACCCACGAGGTCACCCCGGAGGGCACGTACGGGCAGAAGCCGTCCGAGCTGACGCTCGCCGAGCGGTCCGACGGCTCGGTGTACGCGGGCGGGCGCGAGCAGGACGGGACCGAGCTCGGCAACCGCGACTTCGCCGTCAGCCCGGACGGGGGCACGGCGTTCGACGGACCCTTCCGGGCGGTCCCGGACCTCTACACGCCCATGGTGCAGGGGTCGGTGGCCGTGCCGCGCCCCGGGCGCTGGCTCTTCGCCTCACCCGCCGACCCCGACCGGCGGCGCTCGATGACGATCCGCTCCTCCTACGACGAGGGCCGCACCTGGGAGGGCGTGGAGCACGGCAGGCTCGTCACGGCCGACTGGGCGGGGTACTCCGACATGGCCGTCGTCGAGACCGAGGGAGCGTCCGAAGGCTCAGGCGCCGAACGCCCCGACGCCAAGGACCCTGCGGACTCCGGCGGCGTCACGACCGGCCTGCTCTACGAGGCGGGCAGGCGGGACGCGCGCGACGAGATCCGGTTCGCCCGCTTCACGGAGGAGTGGCTGGGTCCCCGCGCCGCGCCCTCGCCCGTGACGCCGGACCGGGCGCCGGGGGCGCGGGGCGCACTCGTCCTGGGAGGTCCGCGCCGGGTCGCCGGGCACTTCGGCGGAGCCCTCGCCTTCGACGGCGTCGACGACGCCGTGCGGCTTCCCTACCGATCCGCCCTGCCGCTGGGGACGAGGGACTTCACGGCGTCGCTGTGGTTCCGGTCCCGGCCCGCGGCCACGACCACGACCACGACCCCGGCCGTAACGGCGACTACGGCTACGGCTACCGGTACGGGTACGGGTACGGCCGCGCGGGGTGAGCAGCCGCTGCTGTGGATGGGCGGGATGGGCGGGGCGCCCCAGGTGGTGCTCCGGCTCGCACCCGGGGGGCGGGTCACCGGGCAGGTGACGGCGGTCGCCGGGGCCGGGCCCGCCCGGACGGTCGTCCTACGGTCCGCCGGCACGTACGGGGACGGGCTGTGGCACCAGGTGGTGCTGCGTCGCGGCGGGGGGCGGATCGTCCTCAGCGTGGACGGGGCGGCGGTCCGGGCGGGCGACGCGCCGGGGGCGGTGAGCCGCAATTCGACGTTCGGGGTGCACGTGGGGCAGCGCCCGGACGGCCGGGAGCACCTGACCGGGGAGCTGGACGACGTCCGGGTGTACGGGCGGGCGCTGACGGGCCGTGAGGTCGCGCGCCTGCGCGGGGGCGGAAGGACGGGCCCGGGGCCAGGTCCGGGGCCGGGCACGGGCACGGGCCCGGGATCCCCGCGCGACCTCATCCTGTGGCTGCCGCTGGACCACACCGGCTGAACGACTGAAACGACTGACCGGCCGACCGAAGACCGGCCCCGGCCGACCGGCCGACGGGCCGACGGTGACGGCCGAGGTCTCCCGCCCGTCTCCGTCCAGGAACCGCCGCCGGCAGCGCCGGCAGCGCCAGCAGCGCCGTCATCCCGGCCACCCAGCCACCCGGCCGCCGCCCAGCCCTCAAGTGCGGACCGGCGCCGCCACGACAGCAGGCTCCTGCGCCACCGCCCGGCGCCCGTGCCTCTTCGCGAGGACCGCCCCCACCATCAGCTGCATCTGGTGGAAGAGCATCAGCGGCAGCACGGCCAGGCTCGCCTCGGCCCCGAACAGGACGCCCGCCATCGGCAGGCCCGCCGCCAGGCTCTTCTTCGAGCCGCAGAAGACGATGGCCAGCCCGTCCTCGCGGCTGAAGCCGAGCCGGCGCGAGCCGAAGGTGGTGACCGTGAGCATCAGCCCCAGGAGTGCGGCCTCCACCCCCAGGAGGGCCAGCAGCCGCAGCGGGGTGACCTCGTGCCAGATGCCGCGGACCATGCCCGCGCTGAACGCCGTGTAGACGACCAGGAGGATCGAGCCGCGGTCCACGTAGCCGAGCACCTTCTTGTGCTGGGTGAGGAAGCCGCCCACGCGGCGGCGCAGCAACTGGCCCGCGAGGAAGGGCACGAGGAGCTGCAGCACGATCGACAGCAGCGAGCGGGAGGAAAAGCCGCCACCGCTGTTGCCGAGGAGGAGGGCGGCGAGCAGCGGGGTGAGGGCGATGCCGACGATGCTGGAGAAGGACCCGGCGCACACCGCCGCCGCCACGTTGCCGCGCGCGATGGACGTGAAGGCGATCGAGGACTGGATGGTCGAGGGCACGAGGCAGAGGAACAGCAGCCCGGAGTACAGCTGGGGGGTGAGGACGACGGGGACCAGGCTGCGGGCGGCGATGCCGAGGAGTGGGAAGAGCACGAAGGTGCAGCCGAGGACGGTCAGGTGCAGCCGCCAGTGGCGCAGGCCGTCCATCGCCTCGCGGGTGGAAAGGCGGGCGCCGTAGAGGAAGAACAGCAGCGCCACGGCGCCGGTGGAGGCGCCGCCCGCGACGGTCGCCGCCTGGCCCCGGGCGGGCAGGAGGGCGGCGAGGGCCACGGTGCCCAGGAGGGCCGCTACATAAGGATCGATGGGAACGCGTATGCGAATGCGCGGCATGGACCCAGCCTGCCGCTCCGCGCGGCTATCCGGAACCCCGTTTACTGCTCTGACTGTCATCACAGATCGCGATAAGCAGGGGCGGACGGCGCTAGGCTCGTCGGGTGTTCGAGCCCGTGCAGCTCCGTACGTTCCTGGCCGTCGCGCAGACGCTGAGCTTCACCCAGGCCGCCGTCCGCCTGGGCGTCCGGCAGTCGACCGTGAGCCAGCAGGTCCGCAGGCTGGAGGCGGCGGCCGGGCGGCAGTTGTTCACCCGCGACACACACAGCGTGCGGCTGACCGAGGACGGCGAGGCCATGCTGGGCTTCGCCCGCACGATCCTGGAGGCGAACGAGCGCGCCGCGCACTGGTTCACCGGCACCCGGCTGCGCGGGCGGCTGCGGTTCGGGGCGTCGGAGGACTTCGTGCTGACCCGGCTGCCCGAGGTTCTGGAGGGGTTCCGGCGCGAGCACCCGGAAGTGGACCTGGAGCTGACCGTCGACCTGTCGGAGACGCTGCAGCGACGGCTGGCGGCCGGGCGGCTGGACCTGGTGCTCGCCAAGCGCCACCCCGACGAACCGCACGGCCGGCTCGTGTGGCGCGACCGGCTGGTGTGGATCGGCGGCGAACGCCTGCACCTGGACCCCCACCGGCCGCTGCCCCTGATCGCCTTCCCGCCGCCCGCCGTGACCCGGGCCCGCGCACTGGAGGTGCTGGAGCGCAGCGGCCGGCCCTGGCGGGTGGTGTGCACGAGCGGCAGCCTCAATGGCCTGGTCGCGGCGGCCCGCGCGGGCCTCGGCGTCATGGCGCACACCCTGGGCATGATCCCGCCGGGCCTGGTCCGCCTCCCTCCCGGCTCCGGCCTGCCGGAGCTCGGCGGGGTGGACGTGGTGCTGCTGCACGGCACCGCGCCGGACAGCGCGGCACGAGCGCCCGCGGAGGCGCTGGCGCAGGCCGTGCTCGCGGCGGGCGACCGGCTGCAGGCGTAGCGCGGCCGCGCGGGGCGGTGCCGGGTGCGGCCCGGCACCGCCGGGTACGTCGTCAGGCACCGCCGGGCACGTCGCAGGCACCGCCGGGCACGTCGCAGGCACCCGCCGGGCACGTCGTTCGGCACCGCCGGGCACGTCGTCAGGCACCGCCGGGCACGTCGTCAGGCACCGCCGGACAGGCCTTCGGCAACCCCGGGTACGTCGTTCGGCATCGCCGGACGGGCCTTCGGCACCCCGGACACGTCGTTCGGCACCGCCGGATACGCCCGGATACGCCCGGATACGCCGTACGGGGTTACTCGCCGCCACGGCGGAAGAGGAAAGCCGGAGCAAGCCGCCGCAGGCGCGACCACACGTCCGGAATCCGACCACGTCCGGATTCCGGGCGCGCTAGGGGATCCGCCCCAACAGGCCACCCTTTCAGGGGGATTGAGGGCCCGGTGAGCCGGGTAGGGGCATCGCGCTGTGCGGAGCATGACAAGGAGCTGCCCGTTGCGCGAGACCTGCCCGTTGCACGAGTTCACCGCGCCGCCCCTCGTGACGGCGCACTCCGTCGGAGGCCTGGCGGACGTCGTGTTCGACCGCGCCGCGGAGGATCCCGGGCAGGCGGCGTTCGGCCGGAAGGGGCCGGACGGCCGCTGGCGGGACGTGACGGCGGCCGCGTTCCGGGACGAAGTACTGGCGCTGGCAAAGGGCTTGCTCGCCGAGGGCGTGCGGTTCGGCGACCGGGTCGCCGTCATGTCCCGTACGCGCTACGAGTGGACGCTCTTCGACTTCGCGCTGTGGTCGATCGGCGCCCAGCCCGTGCCGCTGTACCCGACGGCCTCCCCCGAGCAGGTCTCCTGGATCCTGCACGACGCGGGCGTGACGGCCTGCGTCGTCGAGCACGGGGACCACGCGATGACGGTCGGCTCGGTCGTCGACCGGCTGCCGGGGCTGAACCGCCTGTGGCAGCTGGACGCCGGGGCCGTCGAGACGCTGAGCGCCGCCGGGGCCCGGATCGGCGACGAGGTGGTGGAGCGGCACCGGATGGCGCTCACCCCGGGGACACCCGCCACCGTCGTCTACACCTCCGGCACCACGGGCCGCCCCAAGGGCTGCGTGCTGACCCACGCCAACTTCATGGCCGAGGCCGACAACGTCGTCAGGCGCTACGAGCAGGTCTTCCGCTCCCGCCCGGGCGACGAGGCGGCGACACTGCTGTTCCTGCCGCTGGCCCATGTGTTCGGGCGGATGGTGCAGGTCGCGGCGGTGCGCGGGCGGGTCAAGCTCGGCCACCAGCCGCAGCTGACCGCCGCCGCGCTGCTGCCGGACCTGCGGGCGTTCCGGCCGACGTTCGTCCTCGCGGTCCCCTACGTCCTGGAGAAGATCTTCGCGCTGGCCCGGCGCGCGGCGGAGGCCGACGGCCGGGCCGCGCCGTTCGAGCGGGCCGTCGACGTGGCGGTGCGGTACGCGGAGGCGCTGGAGCACCGGGCGTTCGGCACCGGCTCGGGGCCCGGGGCCGCGCTGCGCCTCCAGCACCAGGTCTTCGACCGGCTCGTCTACGCCAAGGTGCGGGAGGCGCTGGGCGGGCGGGTGCGGCACGCCATGTCGGGCGGCTCGGCGATGGACCGCAGGCTGGGGCTGTTCTACGCGGGCGCGGGCGTGACCGTGCTGGAGGGGTACGGGCTGACGGAGACGACCGGCGCCGCGACCGCCAACCCGCCCGAGCGGCCCCGCTTCGGCACGGTCGGGCAGCCGGTCCCCGGCACCACCGTGCGCATCGCCGGGGACGGCGAGATCTGGCTGCGCGGCGGCCAGGTGTTCACCGGCTACCTGGGCGACGCGAAGGCGACGGGCGCGGTGCTGCAGCAGGGCTGGTTCGCGACGGGCGACCTGGGGCGGCTGGACGGGGACGGCTATCTGACCATCACCGGGCGGAAGAAGGAGATCCTGGTGACGTCGGGCGGCAAGAGCCTGTCGCCGGTGGCCCTGGAGGAGCGCGTACGGGCCCACCCGCTCGTCGCCCACTGCGTCGTCGTGGGCAACGACCGCCCCTACGTGGCCGCGCTGGTGACGCTGGACGAGGAGGCGGTCGCACACTGGCTGCACCTGCACGGCAAGGAGCCCGCGGGCCCCGGCGGGCTGCTGCGCGACGCGGACCTGGAGGCCGAGATCCGGCGGGCCGTGGTGGCCGCGAACACCCTCGTCTCCCAGGCCGAGTCCATCCGGGCCTTCCGGATCCTCAGCGCCCGGTTCACCGAGGAGGACGGCCTGCTGACCCCCTCGCTGAAGCTCAGACGGAAGGCGATCGAGGTGGCGTACGCGCGCGAGGTCGACGCGTTGTACCGCAGGTAACTGCGGAATGGCCCACTCGGGCGGAATCGCCGACGGCCTCGGGGAATAGCGTGGTAGCTACATCTGTTCACAAGTGGAGTAGCACGTACCGCTTTCTCCGAACGTAAGGAACGAGCACCCGTGAGCAAGACGCCCACCTCTGATCCTTCCGACTCCTCCGCCTACCCCGCCACCGTCACCCTCAACAACGGCGTCGAGATGCCGCGGCTCGGCTTCGGCGTCTGGCAGGTCCCCGACGCCGAGGCCACGGCCGCCGTCGAGACGGCCCTGGCCGCCGGATACCGCAGCATCGACACGGCGGCGGTGTACGAGAACGAAGCCGGCACGGGCAAGGCCCTCACCGGCTCGGGCATCCCGCGCGACGAGCTGTTCGTGACGACGAAGCTGTGGAACCACGCCGCCGAGACCTGGACGCGCGAGGGCGTCCTGCGCGAGTTCGACGCCTCGCTGGAGCGGCTCGGCCTCGACTACGTCGACCTGTACCTCATCCACTGGCCGCGCGCCGTCCGCGACGACTACCTCACCATCTACCGCACGTTCGAGGAGATCGCCGCGAGCGGCCGCGCCCGGGCGATCGGCGTCTCCAACTTCAAGCCCGCCCACCTGGAGCGGCTGCTGGCCGAGACGACCGTGGTCCCGGCCGTCAACCAGATCGAGCTCCACCCCTTCCTGCCCCAGGCCGAGCTCCGCGCCTTCCACGAGCGCCACGGCATCACCACCGAGGCGTGGTCGCCGCTGGGCCAGGGCAAGGACCTGCTCACCACCCCCGTCATCGCCGGGGTCGCGGAGAAGCACGGCCGCACCCCGGCGCAGGTCGTACTGCGCTGGCACCTGCAGCTGGGCAACGTGGCGATCCCCAAGTCCGTGACGCCCTCCCGCATCCGCGAGAACATCGACGTCTCCGGCTTCTCCCTCGACGCCGAGGACCTCGCGGCGATCGCGGCGCTCGACAGCGGCACGCGCCTGGGCCCGGACCCGGACGAGTTCGACATCTAGCACACTGCGGGGCGACGGTGCCGGTGCCGGGCGGCCCGGACCGCCGGGTCGCCGGACCGCCGGGTCGCCGGGTCGCCGGGGCCGCTTAAAGTCATGTCCATGTTCTTCGCGCCATGGACCCCGCCGACCGATGTCGAGGGGCAGTTGCAGGCCGCGACGGCGCACGGGGACTGGGGCGGCCAGATCGGCGCCCTCGCGGCGGCCGAGCTGTACATGGAGGAAGGCCGGGCCGAGGCCGACGGGCTGGTGCCGCCCGCACCGCTCGTGCCGTACCGCGACCCGGCCTCGGGCAAGCGCTGCCTGCCCGTCTTCACCCGCGGCGCGCTGCCGCCCTGGCGCCCCGACCGGGTCTTCCAGCGCACCGCGCTGGACGATCTGGCCCTGGAGTGGCCGCACGACAAGTGGCACCTGGCGGTGAATCCCGGGCACCCGTCCGCGGCCGTCGTCCCGGCCACCCCGCTGGACCGCGAGGCCTGGCTGGAGGTCTGCGCCGAGGCGCCGCCGCGCACGTCCGGCCTCCTGCTGTCCCTGTACACCGGCCCCCTGCACGGCCCGCTCGCCCACGGTCTGGCCTGCGGCGCGCCCCTCGCCGTGCGCGACGGCGTGCCCTGGAACGAGCTCGGCGGCGTCTACCGCGACTACGACGAGGACCGCGTCGCCCTGCACGGCACGTGGGGCATCGCCGACCCCGCGGGCTGGTGGCACCTGACGCAGCGGCTGCTCGCCGGGGACGGGGCGGACCGGGTGGCCGAGTTCGCGCTGCGGGCCCGCGAAGGGCTCGCCGAGCACTCCGCCGACGGGGCGCCGGCGACCGGGCAGTGGCGGGAGGCGGTCACCCACGTGCTGACGCACCGCGCCGCGGCCGCGGCGGAGGTCCAAGCGCTGGACACCACCGTCACGCGCATAGCCGCGGCCGAGGAACAGCTGGTGCGCGATGCGGTGCTGCAGCCGGGTCAGCGCGTCGTCTCCACCGCGGCCCACGGCCTCGCGTGCGCGGTGACCCTCGCCCGGCTGGCGCTCTCCGCGCGGCTGTGCTCCCCGGCCGACGCGGAACGGATCGTCCTGACGGCCGGTGAGACCGCCCGCAGGACGTACGCGTCGTGGCCCGCCTTCTCCGCGGGCTTCCTGCTGGGCTCCGCCCTCGGGCCCGGAGCCGGGGACCCCCGCGCCGGGGACCCGCGCGCCGGGGACCCGCGCGCCGCCGCCTCCGGACACGACGCCGCGGTGAGGGCACACCACCTGCTCCTCGGCGACCCGGCCAGTCCCTGGCGCAACATTCCCTGGTCGTGACGGCCCTGCCGCCCCGCCCCCGCGGGGCGGCAGGCGGACAATCACGGGATGGGTGCGGACGGGCGTGGCAGTCGAGGTCGGGGCGGCGCGGTGGGCCGGGACGCCGGTGTGTCCGTCGTCCTGTTCACCTCCGATCTGCGGCTGCACGACAACCCCGTGCTCACCGCGGCCCTGCGCAGCGCGCCGCACGTCGTCCCGCTGTTCGTCGTCGACTCGGGCATCGCCGCCGCCGGCTTCGCCGTGCCCAACCGCGCCGCGTTCCTGGCCGACTGCCTCGCCGCGCTCGACGAGGGACTGCGGGCCCGCGGCGGGCGGCTCGTGGTGCGCAGCGGCGAGGTCGTGGCGGAGACCTGCGCGCTGGCCGCCGCCACCGGCGCGGGCGAGGTGCACGTCGCCGCGGGCGTGAGCGCGTACGCCCTGCGCCGCGAGGAGCGGCTGCGATCGGCTCTGGAGGCGGACGGGCGGCAGCTGCGGGTGCACGACGCGGTGGTCACGGCGGTGCCGCCCGGTGCCGTTCTGCCCGCCGGCAAGGACCACTACGCGGTGTTCACCCCGTACTTCCGCCGCTGGTCGGCCGAGCCGCTGCGGCCGGTGCTGCCCGCCCCGCGCTCGGTCCGCCTTCCCGGGACGGAGTCGGAGCCGGAGTCGGAGCCGGAACCGGAGTCGGAGCCGCTGCCCGCGGCGGCCGCCCTGGCCCGGGGCACGGCGTCGCCCGGGCTGGCCCGCGGCGGAGAGGCCGAGGGGCGCCGCCGGCTCGCCGCCTGGCGGCGCGGCGGGCTCGCGCGCTACGCCGACCGCCACGACGACCTCGCGGGGGACGCGACCTCACGCCTGTCCCCCCATCTCCACTTCGGCAGCCTCTCGCCGGTGGAGCTCGTCGCGTCGGCCCGGGAGCGCGCCGCCGGGGGCTGCGCGGGCGCCGAGGCGTTCGTACGGCAGCTGGCCTGGCGGGATTTCCACCATCAGATGCTGGCCGCCCGGCCGGAGGCGGCCCGCCGCGACTACCGGTCCCGGCACGACCGCTGGCGCGAGGCGCCCGCGGAGCTCGCCGCGTGGCGGTCGGGCCTGACCGGCTATCCGCTCGTCGACGCGGCGATGCGGCAGCTCGCCCACGAGGGCTGGATGCACAACCGGGCCCGGCTGATCGCCGCGAGCTTCCTGACGAAGACCCTCTACCTGGACTGGCGCGACGGCGCCCGGCACTTCCTGGACCTGCTCGTGGACGGCGACGTGGCCGACAACCAGCTCAACTGGCAGTGGGTGGCGGGCACCGGCAGCGACACCCGCCCCCACCGGGTCCTCAACCCGCTGGCCCAGGCCGACCGCTTCGATCCCGACGGCGCCTACGTGCGGCGCTGGGTGCCCGAGCTGGCCGGCGTGCCCGGCCGGGCCGTCCACCGGCCGTGGCGGCTGCCGGCCCGGGAGCGGGAGCGCCTGGACTACCCGGAGCCGGTCGTCTCCCTGGAGGAGGGCCTGGCCCGGTTCCGGCGGGCGCGCGGGCTCACCTGAACGGGGGTCGGCGCACGCCGGGGCCGGGGCGCGGTCAGCGCCCGCCGTGTCCCGGGGCGACGGCCTCGATACGGCGGGCCAGCTCGACGTCCAGGCCGGTGACCTTGCCGCCCGCGCTGTGCGTGTTCACGCTCAGCGACACGGTGTTGTAGCCCAGGGTCGCATCCGAGTGGTGTCCCAGCTCCTCCTGGATCTGCGCGATGTGGATCACCATGGCGGCGGCCTGGAAGTGCCCGTCGAAGCGGTAGGTGCGGCTGATGCGTTCGCCGTCCGTGGTCCAGCCGGGCAGCTCCTGGAGGCGCTCCTCGACGTCCTTCTGCGAGAGCGGTTCGACGGCCATGACTGTCCCTTCGTGGGGGTGGGTGCCGTGGGGTGTGCCGTGGCGGGTTCAGGTGCGGGTTCAGGTGCGGGCTCAGTGGCGGGTTCCGTGGCGGGCTCAGTGGCGGGTTCCGTAGTGGTTGCCGTGGTTGCCCGGGGTGTGCCCGCGCCGGGGGCCGGTGACTCAAGCGTCCCACGGGGCAGGGGTGCTTTCGCGCCAATGTGCGCCGCGGCGCACGGTGAGTCGGACGCGTACTACCGGGTACGACGTGCCGCTCCTATGCTCCTGCGCCGGACGTGACGCGCCACCGGCGGCAGGAGCTGGGCATGGACGGTACGGGCAGCACACGCAGGAACTTCATCGGCGGAGCGGCGGCCGTCGCGGCGACGGCCGGCACGGCCGCGCTCGGCGGGCGGGCGGAAGCGGCCCCGCGCGCCAGACCGGCCGGGGCGGGCGGCGGCAGATCCGGCGCCGGCCCGAGCGTCGCGGTCCTCGGCGGCGGCGTCGCGGGGCTCACGGCCGCGCACGAACTCGCCGAGCGCGGCTTCCAGGTGACCGTGTACGAGAAGAAGGCGCCCGGCGGCAAGGCCCGCAGCATGGACGTGCCCGGCAGCGCGCGGGGCGGCCGCAAGGCCCTGCCCGGCGAGCACGGCTTCCGCTTCTTCCCCGGCTTCTACCAGAACCTGCCGGACACCATGCGCCGCATCCCCTTCCCCGGCAACCCCAACGGCTGCCACGACAACATCGTGGCCTCGACCGAGGTGATGCTGGCCCGCACCGGCCACGAGGACATCCGGCTGCCGTTCCGCACGGTCGGCAAGCCGCCGCCGCTGCTCACCCCGGACGCCCTGCGCCGCGCGCTGGCCGGCTTCCTCGACGCCTTCGGCAACATCCCCGTCCACGAGACGGTCTACTTCGCGAGCAGGCTGCTCGTCTGGCTCACCAGCTGCGACGCGCGGCGGACGGGTGCGTGGGAGCGGGTGCCGTGGTGGGAGTTCATCCGCGCCGCGAAGATGTCCCCGAACTACCAGCGGCTGCTGGCCATCGGCATCACCCGCAACATCGTGGCCACCAAGGCCGAGGTGGCCAGCACCAAGACGGTGTCGACGTGCATCGAGGCGTTCCTCTTCAACGCCCTGGGGCGGGGCGCGGACGGCGAGCCGGACCGGGTGCTCAACGCCCCGACCAACGAGGCGTGGATCGACCCGTGGGTCGCCCACCTCCGCTCCCTGGGCGTGACGTTCCGGATCGGCTGGGCCGTACGGGACCTGCGGATCGCGCGCGGCCGGATCACCGAGGCGGTCGTACAGGACGCCTCCGGCGCCAAGCAGTCCGTGACCGCCGACCACTTCGTCTCGGCGATGCCCGTCGAGCACGCCCGCACCACCTGGAACGCCCAGGTGCGGGCGGCCGACCCGCAGCTCGCGCGCTGCGACAAGCTGCAGACGGACTGGATGACGGGCATCCAGTTCTATCTGACGGAGCCCACGCCCGTCCTGCACGGCCACGTCAACCACATCGACTCCCCCTGGTCGATCACCTCCGTCGGGCAGGCGCAGTACTGGTCGGGGCGTGACTTCCGCGCCGACTACGGGGACGGTGCGGTCGCGGACTGCCTGTCGGTGGACGTCTCCGAGTGGGACAAGCCCGGCATCCTCTACGGCAAGACCGCCAAGCAGTGCACGCGCGAGGAGGTCGCGCGCGAGGTGTGGGCGCAGATGAAGGCCGGGCTCAACGACACCGGGCGCACGGTCCTGAGCGACGCGAAGATCCACTCCTGGTTCCTGGACCCGGCCGTGGAGATCGGCGGCCCCCGCCCGGTCAACGACGAACAGCTCCTCGTCCACCCCGCCGGCACCTGGTACAACCGCCCCTCGGCGCGCACGGCGATCCCCAACCTCTTCCTGTGCGGGGACTACGTGGCCACCGACATCGACCTCGCGACCATGGAGGGCGCGAACGCCGCGGCGCGGGCCGCGGTCAACGCCCTGCTGGACGAGACGGGTTCGCGGGCGGCGCGGTGCACCATCACCCCGCTCTACCGGGCCCCGGAGCTCGAACTGTTCAAGACCGAGGACGCGATCCGCTACCGGATGGGGCTGCCCAACGCGCTCGACCTGGGGTGACCGGCCGGGTGACCCCACCGGGGTGAAACGCCCCGGGGACGGCGCGTTACGGTCGGGGCATGACGACTGTCGTGGACGTCCCCGGGGTGGGTCCGCTGCTGCGGGAGTGGCGGGAGCGGCGCCGGATCAGCCAGCTGGAGCTCGCCCTGCGCGCCGACTCCTCCGCCCGGCACATCAGCTTCATCGAGACCGGCCGCTCCCGGCCCAGCCAGGAGATGGTCCTGCGCCTCGCGGACCACCTCGACGTGCCCGTCCGGGAGCGCAACACCCTTCTCGTCGCCGCGGGTTACGCCCCGGCCTATCCGGAGCGGCCGCTGGACGACCCGGCCATGGGCGGGCTGCGCGAGGGCCTGGAACGGCTGCTGACGAGCTACGAGCCGTTCCCGGCGCTCGTGGTCAACGGCACGTACGAGGTACTGGCCGCCAACCGGGGCATCGCGGCGCTCCTGGACGGCGTCGCCCCCTCCCTCCTCGTGCCCCCGCTGAACGCCATGCGCCTGACCATGCACCCCGCGGGCCTGGCGCCCCGCATCCGCAACTACCACGAGTGGCGCGCGCACCTGCTGCACCAGATGGAGCGCCGGCTGGCCCTGATGCGCTCCCCCGCCCTGCGCGCCCTCCACGACGAGGTCAGCGCCTACCCCGTCCCCGACTCCGGCCGGGAGCGGGCCCGGCAGGAGGGCGAAGTCCCCTTCGCCCTCCCCATGGTGCTCGACCACGCGGGCCGCACCCTGTCCTTCGTGTCGACCATCGCGACGTTCAACACGCCGATGGACGTGACGGTCTCGGAACTGGCGGTAGAAACGTTCCTGCCGGCAGACCCGGAGACCGCGCGCCTCCTGACCACCCTGCTGCCGTGACCGGCCGCGGCTCGAACCCGGAAAACCGCTCCCGGGCCGCCGCGATCGGGCGTCGAGAGGACCCCCGCCCCTCCCGGACCGGAGTGCGCCGGCCCGGGAGGACGTGCCCCTCACGATGCCGGGTGCGGCGGGGGAAGCGCGATTACTTGCGAGGTAAGGGGGCGCTCCCGCCTACTCCTCTTTAAGGCCCAGCGACTCCTCGATCATCAAGGCGACAGCCGCGTGCCATCGGATGGGATCGGGCCACGCCGGATCCGTCATCGCGCGCAGGTACCCTTCGGCTTCGTTCGTTTCGAGCTCGCTCAACGAGAGGATCGCTTTCTGGCAGAGCCAGTAAGCCGGGGCGTCCGAGCCGATCGAACGCTCCACCAGCCTGAAGATGCTGCCGGCTGCACCGGCCGCTCGGATCTCTCCGAGGATGTCCACCACGTCCTCGTTGTTCAGTTCGGCGATCTCCGCATCGAGGAGGTCGCACAGGACATCGCCGAGGCCGGGCGCCTGCAGCGGAGCGGCCAAGTTGGCGAGCCTCTCCACTCTGCGCCAATCCTGAGCAGCCGCCGACTCCCGGATCCAGCCGGCGATCGCGTCGCCGACACCGGGAACCTCGGCTTCGATGCCTCTGGCGCGCTCCACCGTGATGAAGCCCTTGATCATGGAATCCACCAGATCGACGAGGCGTTCACCCCCGCCGGGTCGCATCACCGATCCGCCACCCTTCGGGACTCGACACTTCTCGGAATTCCGCCCTTCGTCGCGGCTCTGTGCGCAAGGGGCCGGCCACTGTACTGCGGGTGGCTCCGTGGATGCCACCCGCAAGAGCACAGCCGCGAGGCGTCCCGTTCAGCCCTGTTTGCGGTCGACGTATTCGAAGACCGAGCCGTCCGGGTGGCGGGCCACCAGGTTGCGGCCGATCGGGGTGGGTACCGGGCCGGCGATGATCTGGGCGCCTACCGACTCCAGGTCGCCCAGGGCCTCCTCGACGTCCGTCACCGCGATCGTGGCGGTGATCTTGCGCAGGATGGACAGCTCCTTCTCCGGTCCGCTCATGAGGAAGAAGCAGCCGACCGCGGCCACCGCGACGCCGCCGCGGTGGAAGCGCAGCGCTTCGGCACCGGTCAGGCGTTCGTAGACACCGATTGCGTGGTCCAGATCATCGACGCACACCCGTAGCGAGGTCCCCAGAATGTTCATGGGAGCAAGGCTAGTTGGCCGCACGGCACGGTGCGGGGCGGTTCAGGCGCGGCACAGGAGTTCGCTGTTCAGTACGGCGAACCAGGCGTCCTCGTGGCGGCCCCATTCCCGCCAGGCGGCGGCCGTGCGGTCGAGGCGGGCCCGGTCGGCGTGTCCGCCGTCGACGGCGAGCCGGGCGTACGCGGAGGCGGTCGTGCGGTCCGCCCACAGTTCGCTCCACCAGGAGCGTTCCTCTTCGGTGGCGTAGCACCAGGCGCTCGCCGTGGCCGTCACGTCGGTGAAGCCCGCCTGCCGGGCCCAGGACAGCAGGCGGCGCCCGGCGTCGGGCTCGCCGCCGGCGGCGCGGGCGACGCGCCGGTAGAGGTCCCGCCAGTCGTCCAGGCCGGGGACGGCGGGGTACCAGGTCATGGCGGAGTAGTCCGCGTCGCGGACGGCGACGAGCCCGCCGGGGCGGCAGACGCGGCGCATCTCGCGCAGCGCGCGCACGGGGTCGCCGACGTGCTGGAGCACCTGGTGGGCGTGGACGACGTCGAAGGACCCGTCGGGGAAGTCCAGGGCCAGGACGTCGCCGGTCGTGAAGGCGGCGTTGGTCAGCCCGCGGGCGGCGGCCGTCGCGCGGGCCGCGCCGAGCACCTCCTCGGCGGCGTCCAGGCCGGTGACCCGGCCCTGCGGGACCAGGGCGGCCAGGTCGGCGGTGATGGTGCCCGGTCCGCAGCCGACGTCGAGGATCTCCAGGTGCGGTTCCAGCTCCGGCAGCAGGTACGCGGCGGAGTTGGCGGCCGTGCGCCAGGTGTGCGAGCGCAGGACCGACTCGTGGTGGCCATGGGTGTACACGGTGGTTTCGTCATCAGCCATGACGGCACCGTAGACAGTCGTCTCGGATTGCGAGAGTGGCGTCTCATATTTCAGACGCCGCGTCCCCTGAGGTCCCATTCCGTCGGCAGGCGGTACACCACCAGCGCCTCGTTCTCCTTCCGCAACGTCAACTCCGCCGGCGCGGGCGCGATTTCACCGTCGTACGCCAGGTGCGTCCCCCGCCGGATGCCGCTGATCCGCAGGCTGCGCACCCGGGCCGTCCTGAGCACCGGCGAGTGCTTCAGGCTGCCGCCCAGCGCCGCGGCGAGCAGGCGCGTACGGGCCAGGGGGCCGCCCGAGACCGTGCGGACGTCCAGCACGCCGTCCGCCAGGTCGTGCCGCCGCACCGGCGCCAGACCCAGCCCGCGGTAGGTGCAGTTGCCCGCGAACAGCATCCACAGCCGGCGCCGCCTGCCGTCCACCTCCAGCCGGAGCGGCCGCGCCGTGCGCAGCACGTGCACCGCCGCCAGCACGCCCGCGGGCCAGGCCCCGGTGCGCGGCGCCCAGCGCTCGCGCACGCGCACCAGCTCCGGGTACGCGCCGATGCTGAAGGTGTTGAGGAACCAGCCCGCCTCCTCGCCGTCGCCCGCGCACATCCGCACCATGTCGACCGCGACGGCCTCCCCGGCCTCCACGGCCCGGCAGGCGTCGGCGAGGGACTCGATGCCCAGGTCGTAGGCGAAGTGGTTGTACGTGCCGCCGGGCAGGACCGCGAGCGGCAGCCGGTGGCGCCGGGCCACGGCCGCCGCCGCGTTGACGGTGCCGTCGCCGCCGAACACGCCGAGGGCGCCGTCCAGTTCCCGGGCCCGGAGCGCCGCCGACTCCAGCGCCTTCCCGAGGTCCCCTTCCCCGTCCCCGCCGTCCTGGCCATACCCGGTGACCTCCGCGAGCGGCAGCGCCGAGCGCACCTCCTGCACCGGATCCGTGCGCACCCCCGCCGCCCGCTGCCCGGACCCGGCGTTGACGACCACCACCAGCCCCTCGCCGCGCGGCAGGGCCGGGGCGTCCGCCCGCGGCCGGGCCGGGGGTGCCAGCTGGGCGCGGGTGGGCGCGATGCCGCGCACGGCGAACGCGGCACCCGCGCCCAGCGCCGCCCCCGCCAGCACGTCACCCGGATAGTGGACACCGGTGTAGACGCGGGAGAAGCACACCGAGGCCGCCACCGGCGCGAGGGCCAGCCCCCACGCCGGGTTCTCCAGCGCGACGCCCGTCGTGAAGGCGACCGCCGACGCCGAGTGCCCCGAGGGGAACGACGTCGTGAAGGGCTGCCGGGACAGCTGCCGGACGAGCGGCACCGCGTCCAGCACCGGGCGCAGCCGCCGCACCGACCGCTTGCCCACCGTGTTCACGGTCGCCGAGGCGACGGCCAGCGACGCCACCCCGCGCAGGGCGGCGCGGCGCGCGGGCCGCCCGCCTGCCAGGGCCGCGCCCGCCGCCACGCCGAACCACAGCAGCCCGTGGTCGGCGCTGCGCGACAGGCGGGGCAGGACGCGGTCGCCGCCGGGCCAGTGCCGGGCCGCCACCGCGAGGAACGCCGCCCGGTCCCAGGAACTCACGATCTTCCGCATGGCCCACGTGTACCCCGCCGGCGGGGTCCGACGCCGCCGGACCCACCGCTCGGGCCCACCGCTCGGACCCGCCACCCGGACGCACGGTCCGGCCCCGCCGGGCGGGCGCCCGGGGCGCCGCGCGCCGACAATGGGCCCATGACCGATGCGACGCTGCTCAAGCGGCACCACGAAGCGCTCGCGCTGTTCACCGAGCGCGTGCACGCCGTCCGCCCCGGCCAGTGGGACGAACCGACGCCCTGCACCGAGTGGTCCGTGCGCGACCTCGTCAACCATCTGGCCGTGGAGCAGCTGTGGGTGCCGCCGCTGCTGGAGGGCCGGTCCATCGACGATGTCGGTGACGCGCTGGACGGCGATCAGCTGGGGGACGACCCGGTGGCCGTCTGGGACGCGGCCGCGGACGCCGCGCGCGAGGCGTTCGCGGCGCCCGGGGCCCTGGAGCGGACGGTGGAGCTGTCCTCCGGGCCGTCCGACACCCGCGGGTACTGCTCGCAGATGACGGCGGACGCGGTCGTGCACGCGTGGGACCTGGCCCGGGCGATCGGCGCGGACGAGCATCTGCCCGGGCCGCTGGTGGAGCTCACGCGGCGCGAAGTGGAGCCGTACATCGACAGCCTGGCGGGTACGGGCCTGTTCGCCGAGCCGGTGGAGCCGCCGGCCGGCGCCGACGCGCAGACCGTGCTGCTCGCGCAGCTCGGGCGCCGGGTCTGAGGACGTCCCCTCTCCCGGGCCGCCGGCGGCTCTTCGGACCCGGACGGCCGACCGGCAGGGTCCGGGTAATCGGCACCGCGCTGGGCAGGATGCCGCCATGGCCTCCCCACTCACGCTCCTCACGCCCCGCCTCACCCTGCGCCGCTGGCGCACGGACGACATCGAGCCGATGGCCGCCGTCAACGCCGACCCCGAAGTGATGCGCTGGACGGGCGACGGCTCGGTGCACGACCGGGAACGGACCGCGGCCGCCGTCGCGGCGTGGGAACAGGGGTGGGAGGAGCACGGCGTGGGCCTCTTCGCCGTCGAAGTGCGCCGGTCGCGGCGGCTGGCCGGCTTCGCGGGCCTGTCCGTGCCCGCCGAACTGCCCGAGCTGCGCCCGGCCGTGGAGATCGGCTGGCGGCTCGGCCGCCCGTTCTGGGACGACGGCCTGGCGACCGAGGCGGCGCGCGCCGTCCTGGACTTCGCGTTCCGCGACCGCGGGCTCGCCCGGGTCGTCGGCGTGCACCGCACCGGCCACGAGGCCCCCGCGGCGGTCATGCGCAAGCTGGGGATGCGCCACGACCGGGAGACGACGCACCCGCAGTACGGCGTGCCGGTCTGCGTCCACGTCATCGAGGCGCGGCCGTAGGACCTCCGTGCGCGCCTCCGGCCGGGTCGCTGCCGGGCAGGGTCAGGGGCAGGGCGCTCCGGGAGGAGGGCGCCGGGCCCGGCCACCCGGGAAGGGTGCGGGCCCCGGGAAGGACGCGGGACCCGCCGACGGGCAGGTCCCACAGGTCCTCGCGCGGGCGGCCCGTCGCCTCCCAGGCGGCGCGGACGCGGCGCAGGGGCTCCAGCGGCGGCTCGGCCGAGAGGATGAAGGTCGACCAGTGCATGGGGGCCATGGCCCGGGCGCCCAGGTCCTGGCAGGCGGTGACGGCCTCCTCGGGGTCGGTGTGGACCGTGCCCAGCATCCAGCGCGGGTCGTACGCGCCGATCGGCAGCAGGGCGAGGTCGATGCCGTCGTAGCGGCGGCCGATGCGCTCGAACCAGTGGCCGTAGCCGGTGTCGCCCGCGAAGTAGACGCGCTGCCCGCTGGGGGCGGTCATCACCCAGCCGCCCCACAGCGAGCGGCAGGTGTCGGTCAGGGTGCGCTTGCTCCAGTGGTGGGCCGGGACGAAGTCGAAGCGGACGGGGCCGGCCGGGCCGGGCAGTTCGACGGCCTCCCACCAGTCGAGCTCGGTGACGTGCGTGAAGCGGCGCCGCCGGGCCCAGCGGGCCAGCCCGGCCGGCAGGAGCAGCGGGGTGTGGCGGGGCAGCCGTTTGAGGGTGGGCGCGTCGAGGTGGTCGTAGTGGTTGTGGCTGATGACGACCGCGTCGATCCGCGGCAGGTCCTGCCAGCGGACCCCGACCGGGGTGAGCCGGGGCGGCGTGCCGAGGATCCTGCGCGACCAGACGGGGTCGGTGAGCACGGTCAGACCGCCGGTGCGCACGACCCAGCTGGCGTGCCCGGCCCAGGTGACCGCGGTGGTGTAGGCGTCGGTGACCGGCAGCGGACCGGGCTCGACCGGCAGCGCGGCGATCTCCCGCAGGGCCTCGGCGCCGGGCCGCAGCCGCCCCTCGCGGGCCAGCCGGGCGAGGGCGCGCACGCCGGGCAGGGGCGCGGTGAGGCGGTCGGCGAACGACCTGGGCCAGATGCGGATCTCACCGAGCGGGCGCGGCTCGGCGAGAGGGCGCTCGGTCTGTTCGGTCATCGAGGGGGCTCCAATCGCTGGGGAACCGGGGCGGTGCGGCGTGTCCGGCGCGGCGTGCGCCGGGTCCCGCACGACCGGCCACGGTAGGTCAGCCGCCGGCGAGCCGGCCGAAGGCCGATCCGAAACTGGTCAGTGCGGCGGCGACCCCCGGCGCGGCCAGCGGGTCCGGAGCCTCCAGGGCGCGCCGGCGCTCCTCGTCGGTGTCGCCGAGGAGGGGCGGGGTGGAGATGCGGACCCGCAGGGCGTCGGGGGCGTCGCCGAAGCGGTGGCCGCCGGGCACGGGGCGGCCGAGCGCGGTGCTCAGGTGCGCTTCGAGCTCGACGGAGTCGGTGATGGCGCGGTCGGCGAGGGCGGCGCGCAGCTCGCCGAGGTCGGCGTAGAGGTAGGGACCGGCCTGCGAGGGGCGGCTGAGGACGCCGGCCGCGGTGAGGTGCTCGCGCGCGGCGTCGGCGAGGGCGCCGTAGATCCGGACGGCGGCGGCGGCCCGGGCCCGGACGGGCCCGGGCTCGTCGAGGGCGTAGGCGGCGGCCGCGGCGACGGGCGGCGCCAGCTCGGCCCGGACGGCGGCGAGCGCGGAGGTGACCCGGGCGCGCAGGGCGGGGCCGCGCCCGGCGGTGGGGAAGCGGGCGACGGCGGCGGGCCAGGCCGTGGGGAAGAGGCCGCCGGCCAGGTCGGTGAGGACGACGACGTGGTCGGGCCACATCTCGGCGGGGCCGAAGAAGACCGTTCCGCCGGGGTCGTGGCGCATGTCGCGCCAGGTCTCGTCGCTGACGACGGTCAGCTCCTCGCCGACGGCGGCCTCGCACACCTCGTGCAGGAGCTCGGGCGGGGTGACCGAGCCGGTGGGGTCGTCGGCGACCGACAGGACGAGCACGCGCGGTCTGCCGCCCTCGGCGCGGATCCGGCGCACGGTCTCCAGCAGCGCGAAGGGGTCGGGGACGCCGCCGCACTCGGCGGGCACCGGCACGTGGTAGGTGGGGCGGCCGGCGAGCCGGGCGAGCGGCGGGTACCAGGCGGCGCACGGGCGCGTGAGCAGGACGTCGCCGCCGGCCCCCGCGAGGACCGCGAGCAGCAGGGGCTGGGCCCCGGGCGCGGCGACGACGTGCTCGGGCGCGGTGGGCAGGCCGCGGCGCGCCCAGTAGCCGCAGGCGGCCTCGCGCAGGGCGTCCCCGCCGCCGACCGGTTCGGGTGCGCTGTCCCGGGCGGCCTGCGCGAGGCGCGCGGCGAGCTCCGGCAGCACGGGCAGCCCGCGCTCGGGCGCCGTGCCGGCCGGGAGCGCGGGAAAGCTGACCTGCATCCGTCCGTACCTCCGACCGCCGCGCCGTCCGCACCGGGCGGCAGCGCCTGTACGGCACCGGGGCCGCCTGCTGCCGCCCCCGTCCACCTTCGCAGATCAGGGGGTGCGGAGCGGGCCGACACGGGCGGGCGGGTGACGTCGTTCGGCCGGGGCCGGGCGGGTGCGGCCCGCGCGGGGCGGGGGCGGCGGCCGGTCCGGGGGCGGCTGGACGAATCACGGCCCGGGGCCCGTATCGCAGCACCATTTGCGGCCGCCGGGCGGGGGCGGCGGGACAAAAACAAAGGATTTTGCGGACTGCCCAGCTCCGGTCACCATGTCGTGTCGCACATCCTGGCGAACCTGCCCGCTGGACCGAGAGGCACACCCCCTCATGCACGACACCGACGGCACGCACACCCGCCGTTTCGGCCTCCCGACCGCCACTGCCCTGGTCATGGGCAACATCATCGGCGGCGGCATCTTCCTGCTGCCCGCGTCCGTCGCCCCGTTCGGCACGGTCAGCCTGCTCGCGTTCGGCGTCCTCACCGTCGGCGCCATCGCCCTGGCCCTGGTCTTCGGGCGCCTCGCGGAGCGCCATCCGAGGACCGGCGGCCCGTACGTCTACGCGCGCGAGGCCTTCGGCGACTTCGCCGGCTTCCTGTCCGCCTGGTCGTTCTGGACCATGACGTGGGTGAGCAACGCGGCCCTCGCCGTGGCCGGCGTCGGCTACCTGCACGTCATGACCGGCAAGGGCTCCATGGCCGGGGACCTCGCGATGGCGCTGGCGATGCTGTGGCTGCCCACGCTCGCGAACCTGGCCGGCACGCGCTGGGTCGGCGCGGTCCAGATGATCTCCACGGTGATGAAGTTCGTGCCGCTGCTGTTCGTCGCGGTCGTCGGCCTGTTCTTCTTCGACCCGGACAAGCTGGGCTCGTTCACCACCTCCGACGGCAACTGGACCGGCGGGCTGACGGCGTCGGCCGCGATCCTGCTCTACTCCTACGTGGGCGTGGAGTCCGCCGCGATGAGCGCGGGCGAGGTCCGCGACCCGGAGCGCAACGTGGGGCGCGCGAGCGTCCTGGGCACCGTGGGCGCGGCGCTGGTCTACCTCCTGGGCACGGTCTCGGTCTTCGGCACCGTCGAGCACGACAAGCTGGTGGAGTCCACGGCGCCCTTCTCGGACGCGGTCGACGTGATGTTCGGCGGCCACTGGGGCGGCACGCTGATCGCCCTCTGCGCCGTGATCTCCATCGTGGGCGCCCTCAACGGCTGGACGCTGATGAGCGCCCAGGCCCCCTACGCCGCCGCGAAGGACGGGCTGTTCCCGGCCGCGTTCGGGAAGAAGAAGCGCGGCGTGCCGACGTTCGGCGTGCTCGCCGCCGCGGTCCTCGCCTCGCTGCTGACCGTCGTCAACTACACCTCGGGCGTGGGCGGGGTCTTCGAGATCCTCGTCCTCATCACGACGTTCTCCGCGACGGTCCCGTACCTGCTGGCCGCCGCCGCGCAGGTGTACTTCCTGCTCACGGGGCAGCGGGACAAGGTCCGCACCGGGCGCTTCGTCCGTGACATGGCGCTCGCGCTGGGCGCGTTCGCCTTCTCCTTCTGGCTGGTGGCGGGCGCCGGGTACGCGGCCGTCTACCAGGGCGTGCTGTTCCTCTTCGCCGGCATCCTCGTCTACGTGTGGCTGACGGCCCGCCGCTCCACGGAGCAGGCCGCGGCGCAGGACGGGGCCGGCGCGCAGTCCGCCGCCCCGGAGCGGGCCGGGACGGCGGAGCGAGCGGAGCAGGCGGAGGCCGTCAGGCCGTGACGCCGCCGTCGAGGACGAGGTCGGCACCCACGGTGTAGCCGGCCTCGTCCGAGGCGAGGTGGAGCACGGCGGAGGCGATCTCGTCGGGGGTGCCCGCGCGGCCGGCCGGCACCTCGCGGCTCATGCGCTCGGCCTTGTCGAGCGAGGACTCGCCGGGGCGCGAGGACATCGGCGTCTCGACGGGCCCGGGGCTCACGGCGTTGATCCGCACGCCCTCGCCGATGTGGTCCAGCGCGGCGTTGCGCGTCAGGGCGGAGACGGCCGCCTTCGTGGCCGTGTACGCGCCGAATCCCGGCTTCCTGCGGTGGGCGCCGACGTTGGACGCGATGTTCACGATGGCGCCGCCGCCGTTGGCGCGCATGTGCCCGATCTCGTACTTCATGGACAGCCAGACGCCCTTGAGGTTGGTCTCGACGATCCGGTCGAAGTCCTCCTCGGGCACGTCCGCCACCTTGGCCGGGGGAACGGCCAGACCCACGTTGTTGACGGCGACGTCGAGGCTGCCGAAGCGCGCGACGGTCTGCTCCACCAGGGCCCGCACGTCCTCGGCCCGGGTCACGTCCGCGGTGACGGCGACCGCCTCGCCGCCCTCCGCCTCCACGAAGGCCACGGTCTCCTTCAGCGGCTCCTCCCTGCGGCCCGCGACCACCACCCGGGCGCCCTCCCGGGCGAAGGCAAGGGCGATGGCCTGGCCGATTCCCGTACCGCCGCCGGTGACGAGGACGGTCCGGCCGGTGAAACGTGCGGTCATGTCGACACTCCTAAGCAATGGGTCGCATAAAGGCGGGTGTGTTGCATGAGATGCCGTGACGGCGGCAGCGGTCCGGAAAAGCAGCAGGAGTCCGTCACCTTGGCTTCGGTTCACTCGCTCCGGTTCACTCCAGCAGGGTGAGGGCCTGTGCGGCCGCGTCCCGCAGCCGGGCCCGGCCGGGCACCGCCTTGCCGACCACCCGCATGCCCTGCATCAGCACGAGCAGCATCCGGGCGAGGGCCGCGGGGTCGCGGCCGGCCGGCAGTTCACCCTGCTCCTGAGCCCGCGTCAGTGCGGCGGTGAGCGCCGCCTCCAGGGCGAGCCAGCTCTCCTCGACGCCGCGGGCCGCGGCGGGGTCGTGCGGCGCCAGTTCGACGGCGGTGTTGGTGACGAAACAGCCGCGCCGCAGTTCGTCGTCGGCCGCCTCGTCGGCGAAGCGGGTCACCAGCCCCCGCACGGCCGGCAGGGCCGGGCCGGGGCGCGAGAGCTCCTCGGCCACGCGCGGGCTGTGCTGCTCGCTGTAGCGCTGCAGCGCCTTGAGGTAGAGCTCGTGCTTGCTGCCGAACGTCGCGTACAGGCTGGCCCGTGCGATGCCCAGGTGACCGACGAGGTCGGCCATCGACGTCGCTTCGTAGCCGCGCCGCCAGAACAGCTCGACGGCCGACTGGAGCGCGGCATCCGGATCGAATTCCTTGGTCCTGGCCATGAGTTGACCGTAGCGGATTCGAGAACGTTCGGTCAAGAATGAACGGTCCAGAAAGCCCGGCCGCCGGGGACGGCCGGGCAGGAGGACCCGGAAGACGGCCGGAGGCCTACGGGGCCGGCCGCATCCTGAAGTCGTACGGCCGGGGCAGCGCCCGGGCCCGCGCCCGCGCGCGGATCTCCTCGGTGACGGGCCCCTCGCCCGCCAGCAGCCGCGCCCGGATCGCGTACCAGGTCTCGCCGAGGCACTCGTCGCCCTCACGCAGGTCCTCCACCTCGAAGCCGCGCTCGAAGACCTCCTGCGCGGCCGCGGCGTCCCCCTGCGCGAGCAGCACCCGGGCGCGCAGCAGCCGGAAGCGGCCGTGCTCGCGGAGCTCCGGGCGCAGGCCGTCCAGCACGGCCGAGGCGTCGTCCGCCCGGCCCGCGGCCAGCAGCGCCTCCACCGCCTCACGGCCGAGCGCGGCCATGGCGGCGGTCCACGGGGCGTTCTCGCGCCGCTCCCCGCAGGCTTCGCCGAACGCCTCCAGATAGCGGTCGGCGGCGCGCTCGGGATGGCCGTCCTCGGCGTCGGCGAAGGCCAGGCAGCGCTTCGCCCACCACAGGGCGTCCGCGGCCTCCCAGGCGCGGACGGCCTGCGAGCGGTCGCCGGTGTGCCAGCGGGCGACCCCCAGGTGGTAGGCGCCGCAGAGGTCGCCGTCGCCGATCGTCTCCAGCAGCTCGCGCCAGCGGGGCGACACGAGCGAGGGGCCGGGCGGCAGGCTCCGGTCCGGCCGCGGGAACTCCCCCCGGTGCAGGAACTCCAGCCAGGGCTCCTGCTCCTCCCCCAGCGTCTCCGGGGCGAAGGGCGTGCCGGGCAGGTCGTAGTGCCCGCGCTCGGCCTCCAGGGCGCCCCAGCCGGAGCCGGTGTGCAGGCTCTCCTTCGGCTCGGCGTCGGCGTACGGGCGCCACGCCGCGTACGCCGCGTCCACGGCGGCACGGGGCAGGGCCGCCTCCAGCCGGGCCGCCGCCTCGCCGCGGGCCGCCGCCCAGTCGCCGCCGTGCACGGCGGCGGGGTCCGCGGCCAGCGGTCCGTAGGCCTCCAGCCAGGCGAACGCGCCGCCCGCCTCCAGCGGCACGTGCTCCAGCTGGGTGCGGGCGAGCCCGGCCTGGATCTCGGCGTAGCCGCCGGTGCCCGGCTCGGTGAGCCACTCCTGCCAGCGCCGGCCGCCGCGGCCCGAGCCCCAGACGAAGAGCTTGCGGCCGCGCAGCAGGTCCGTCGAGGTCTGCACGAGGCCGTGGCCGTCCGCGTCGAGGGAGGCGATCCAGCGGCGCTCCCCGCCGGGCACGTCGTAGAAGAAGTCGGAGGCGTGCGTGCTGTTCAGCGGGTACGTGCGGTCGGCGCCGTCCCACTCGGGCACCGGGACCCGGCGCAGGCTGCGCTCGTAGCCGAACCGCCAGGCCGCCTCCGCGGGCGCGAGCACGCGCGTGCCCGCCTCCTCGGGGACGGCGATGTTCGACCACCAGTAGACGGGCGCGGGCCGGTCGTGGGGGTTGCGGATGCGCACGCCGACGTAGAGGAAGTCCGAGCCGTCGGGCAGCCACAGGTCGACCTGGAAGGGCAGGTCGCGCAGGCGCTCCCACTCCCACAGGCGCAGCATCTCCCCGCCGTCGGGGGCGGGCACGCGGGCCGCGTGCAGCGGGGCCACGGACAGCGTCGTGTGGCCGGTCGCACCGATGTTCCATTCGATGCCGCCGGAAAACCAGGCGCCGTTCAGGGCGAACGAGGCGGGCTGCAGGACGGGGTTGCGGTAGAGCAGCTGCCGGCCCGTCGGCTTGTGCTCCAGGGAGTGCACGCGCCCGCCGAGGCCGGGCAGGACGGTGGCGCGCAGCCGGTCGTTCTCGATGACGATCGCCTCGAGATCGGCGGGGGTGCGCCTGCGGGAGTAGCCGTCGCGGCGGCGCACCGGCAGCAGGGACCGCAGGGGCGCGTGGCCTGCCTGGCGGGCCATGTCGGCGGGCAGGGCCCTGCGCTGCTCGGCGTCGATGCGGTGGACGTCGGCGGCCGTGCGCAGGGACGGCAGCGGATCCTCCGCGCCGAGCGGGGCGGCGGGCAGGGACAGCACGGCGCGTCGGATGGTCGTGGGCACGGCAACCTCTCTCAACCCTGGCGGTCCGGGGTCAGCCCCGGCGGTCCGGTCTCAATCCTGGTGCTCCCGCGGCATGTCCGCGGTGATCGCCCAGCGTTCGTGGTCGCGCCACGCCCCGCCGATGAAGAGGAAATCCGGGGAGAAGCCCTCCAGCCGGAAGCCGTGCCGCTTCACCAGTGCGAGTGACGCCGTGTTGCCCGGCTGGATGTTCGCCTCCAGGCGGTGCAGCCCCAGCGGGCCGAAGGCGTGGCGCAGGACGAGCCCGAACCCCTCGCTCATGAGGCCGCGCCCGACGGACGGCACGAACGCGCCGTAGCCGAGCGCGCCGCACCGGAAGGCTCCGCGCACGATGTTGTTGATGTTGACGAAGCCGGCCGGGCGCCCGGAGTCGCGCAGGCACACGAGGAAGCCCGCCCGCTGCTCCCCGTCGAAGCGGGCGGCGTACTGCGCGAAGCCCTCCTCGGTGGTGGGCATGGACAGCCACGGGTGGTGCAGGTCCGCGCTGTCCCGGACCAGGCGGGTGAACTCCGGGCCGTCCTCCGGCGTGACGGCCCGGACGGCCACCCGCGGCCCCTCGGCGAGGACGCGGGCGCGGGCGTCGGCGGTCTGGTGGTCGGGCACCGCATCATCGTACGGTCCGGCCGCCGCCCCGGGGAGGAGCCGCGATCACACCACGACCGGGCGGAGGTCCGGGCCGACGACGTGCGACGGGGGCGGCGGACCGGCCTCGTCGTGGAAGAAGTGGGCCCCGTACCAGACCACGAGGTCCTGTCCGTCCACGGATTCGCCGTTGACGAAATCGCCGATGTGGGCGCGCGTGTCGGAGGGCCGTCCGTCGTCGGTCTCCGTGCCGCGGTAGCGCAGGACCCACAGGTCGGCCACGCCGTAGGCGTCCGCCGTGCCGTCGTTCGCGCCCGGCACGAGGACGTAGCCGCGGCCGGTCGCCGGGGCGACGACGCGCCATTGCCGGTGGCTCGCGGGGTTGCGGGTGCGCTGGGTCTCCAGGCGGACGGGCGTCCAGCCGGTGGCGTCGTTGAACTCGTCCACCCGGTTGGCGGTCGAGCCTCCGACGTCCAGGTCCAGCCGCCAGTACACGTGGTGGGTGTGGGCCAGGCAGGTGCACGGGTTGGTGACGGCGGAGAAGCCGAAGCGCGGCAGGATCGTCCCGTCGTCGGCGAGCCGCCACTCGGTGACGTAGCGGTACCAGCCGGCGGCGAGTTCGCTGACGATGCGGAGCGCGGAGCCGTCGTGGAAGAACGCGACGCCGCGGAAGTTGCCCTGGTCGCTGTGGGTGTCGAGGATCGTGCGCGGCGCCGAGGTGCACAGGCGGTAGCCCGGGCCGACCGGGTCGGAGCCCGTCGCGTCGAAGCACACCTCTTCGTTCGCCCAGTCGCGGAAGGGTCCGCACCGGTCGTTCGTGTAGCGCACGTTGAGGATCGGCGCGTGGGCCTGGTAGAGGACGCGCTCGCCCTTGTAGTCGACGAATCGCAGCTCCGCGCCGGAGCCGTTGACGCCGGAGGAGGTCCTGGGCCGGTTGACGACCAGGTTCCACAGCTCGGTGGTCCCGCGGCGCACCCGGACGCGGACGGCCCGCGGACCGCCGGACGGGTCGGGGCAGTTGTCGGCGGGCGGGATGGTCACGCAGTCCAGGGCGGAGGGGGCGGAGACCCCCTCGGGGGCGGGGATCACCGTGCCGTCCTTGGTGCGCACGCCGACGATGCGGTGCTTGACGTCACTGCCGGGGGTGCGCAGGCCGACGGTGACGACGCGGTCCACGGTGCCGTCGGCGTGGGTGACGTCGGCGAGCGGCGGCATGGGCCGGTACGCGAGCGCGCCGTCGGCCGCCAGCTGTGGCCCGAACTCGGCGTGGGCGCGCACCGCTTCGACCGCCCGGTCGAACTCCTCGCGGCCGGGCAGCGGCTGGAACCGCACCGAGCGCACGGCCGCTCCGGCCAGGTCGCCCAGCCGGCCGGTGACCTCGACCGAGCGGTAGGCGTCCGGGTCGTGGACGACGGCGCGGAACGGCGCGTCGGCGCCGGCGTCCTTCTCCAGGAGCCGGAAGTCGGCGACGGCCGGCCGGGGTCCGGAGATGCGCTCGCGGACGGCGGGGAGGCCGATGAGGTCACCGGCGAGGGACGAGGCCGTCGCCGTGCCCTCCTGGTACGGTTCGATGCTGATCGTGATGGGGTCGGGCACGGGAGCCCCCTTTGCCTGGTGCCGCCTGACGGGCGCGCGCTGGAGGGTTCAGAGTGCCCGCGAACGGGACAAGCGGGGCATCCACCACACGAGGGGCGCGGGGGTTACCTGCAGGGCGCATCGATGCGGGAGCGGCGCCCCGGAAACAGCCCTCCGCCAGCAGCAGTTGGCCCATGTGCACCGGGTGCCCCACCGCCCCCGGACGTCAGCCATTCCACGGATGCGGCTTCACTTCCGCGCGCCCCCGCGGTACCCACCATCGCTCCCTGCACTCGATCACTCCTTCCTCCGTAGCTTGTGGATCCGGAGCTTCCGCATCCCTCGGGAAGCCGTCCACAGCTTCACGACACAGGAGGTCGGCATGAAGCGCACCATCATCCTCGCCATGGCGGCGGTCGCGGCCCTCACCGGCGGACTGGTCACCACGGCCTCGGCGGAGAACGCCGGCGACGACAAGCCCGTCGTCGCCGCGGACAAGGCCGAGGAGTTCGCCGAGGACGGTCCGGAGGTCGGCGGATTCGACCAGGTCGAGGGCCCGACCGTGAACGTGGCGCCGCAGGGCAACGGCCGCGCCTTCGTCTCCTGCCCGGCGGGCCGGGTGCCCAGCGGCGGCGGAGGGAAGACCAGCGCCTTCCGCGTCCTGTTCACCGACTCCTTCCAGGAGGGCAACGGCTGGGTGGTGCGCGGGACGAACATCAACCCCGCGGGCGGAGCCACCGAAACGATCAGAGCGGTCGCGATCTGCACCGCACCGCGCTGATCCCCCGGACCGGTCCCCTGCGCCGGTCCCCCTGTGATGGGCCCGGCGGCCTCCCCGCCGGGCTCATCCGCATTCCCCCGGCACCGGCGTCAGCTTCACCGTCTTGTCCTCGCTGCCGCTGGCCAGCCAGCCGCCGTCCGGGCCGAACGCCACGCAGAAGACGGTGTGGTGGTGCTGCACGCGCAGCGCGCGGGTGCCGTCCGCGACGGCCCACACGCCCGCCGTGCGGTCCGCGGAGGCCGTGGCGAGCCAGTGCCCGCCGGGGCTGAACGCCACGTCCTTCACGGCGTCCCCGTGCCGCACGAGCAGCAGCCGGTGGCCGCTTCCGGCGTCCCACACGCGGACGCAGCCGTCGTCACCGGCCGTCGCCAGCCGGCCGCCGTCGGGGCTGAACGCGACGGCCTTGACCGCGTGGTCGTGGCGCAGGCGCAGCAGCGCGTCGCCGCCGAGCGACCACAGCCGGACGGAGCGGTCGGCCGAGGCGGAGGCGAGGCGCGTGCCGTCCGGGCTGAAGGCGACGTCCGTCACGACCTGGTCGTGGGTGATGCGCAGCATCGGGTCGCCGCTGGTGGAGTCCCACAGCCGGACGGTGCGGTCGGCGGAGGCGGAGGCGACGCGGAAGCCGTCGGGGCTGAAGGCCACGCCGAAGACGACGTGGTCGTGGCGCAGGCGCAGCAGCTCCTCGCCGTTGGAGGAGGCCCAGATGCGGACGGTGTTGTCGGCGCCCCCGGTGACCAGGCGGCGGCCGCCGGGGCTGAACGCCGCGGCGAAGACGGACGAGAGCCAGCCGCCCACCGGCTGCTCCCATATGCGGTTGCCGGTCAGGGCGTCCCAGACCCTGACCCGGTTGCGGGACCCGGTGGCCAGCCGTCTGCCGTCGGGGTGGAAGGCGAGGGCGTGCACCCACTGGCGGGTGTCGAGGACGCGCGAGGTGATCGCCGCGCCGGGCGCCATGGGCGGGGCGCCGGGCGGTGCCAGTGCGCCGCCGGGCGCCGCGGGCGGGCCGGCCGCCGCCGCGGGCCGTCCGTTCGCCGTCGCCGGGGGCGTGGGCGGCTTCGGCGGTACGGGGTCCGTACCGGGCAGCGGTACGGCCGGTCCGGCCTGCGCCCAGGCGGCGGGCATGTCGAAGAGGCGGGCGTCCCCGCCGCGCAGGTAGAGCACCGGGGTCGCCCACTCCAGGCTGTCGTCCTTGTCGACGACCAGGGCGATCCGGCCGACCCGTACGGCCTCGTCGACGGTGCGGCCCTGGGCCAGCGCCTGGTAGAAGGAGGCGGCGAAGCGGGTGGCCGCCTTGTCGGTGACGGCGAACTGCATGGCGACGACGGCCGGTACGGTGCGCACGAGCACGGCGGCCGTGCTGGAGAAGAGGTCCTCGGCGTTGCCCATGCCGCTCTGGCAGCTGTTGAGGACCACCAGCTGGGGCCGGGGCCGGGCCACGCTGAGGAGCGAGGCGAGGGCGGAGGCGTGCAGGTGGTGCTCGCGCCCGTCCGCGCCGGCCAGGGTGATCATGCCCTCGTGGCGCTGCGGGTCGTACGCGCCGTGCCCGATGAAGTGCAGGACGTGGCAGCCCCGGAGCAGTCTGCGGGAGAGGTCGTCCGCGGTCTGGCCGGGCACCCAGTCGAGGTCGGCCAGGCCGCGCTCGGTCAGCGGGCCCAGCGCGACGGACAGGGCGGCCCGCTCGCTCTCCGCGCCCAGGGGCGCGCGGGAGCGGGGCAGCGAGGTCATGCCGAGGATCTTCAGGGGCGGTTCGGAGCGCAGCGGGGCGAGGGGCTCGGGCAGGTCGACGTAGCGGACGAGGGGCCGGCGCAGGCACAGGTACTCCGCGGACTCCTCGTCGTAGAGCAGCTCCCAGGGCAGGGCGGCGAGTTCGGGGGCACGGATGCGCAGGACCACGCGCAGCGCCTGGTCGCGCTCGCCGGCGTGCTGACGGCTGGCGAGGTACAGCCCGCGCAGGTGTCCGTCGAACACGGCGCGGAAGAGCCGCTCCCCGACCTCCCGCACGGGCCGCTCCAGGCCGAGCGCCGCCGCGCGCGGTGTCACGGAGGAGGCGAGGACGGCCCGCTGGAGGTCGGCGAGGCGGGCGCCGATGGCGACGGGGTCCAGGTCGACGGCGAGGCTCCCTTCGCCGGCCGGTGAGGAGACGGCCACCGTGTACCGCCCGCCGGGACCGCCGCCGCTGACCTCCAGGACGAAATCGGCGGCTCCGCGCATCACGGCTCCCGGAATTCCCGGAAAGAATTCACCATTCCCGTTTCCCGCTTTCTCAGGCGGCCGTGCCGGCGCCGCTGCCGTGCAGCGGTCCCGCCGTCATCCACCAGGCGCACAGCCGCCCGTAGGAGGCGAGGGGGGCGTGGGCTTCCGCGATGATGTTCAGGTCCTCGCTGGACCAGGTGAGATAGGCGTCGCCGTCGGAAGTCCCGTAGCAGGTGAGGTCGCCCACGGTCTTTCCACCGGATTTGTACCTCTGCCGTCCGTCGAGCGGGACCGAGGGGCCGCACGCGTCCTGCGTGACCGTGGCCTTGCCGGTCAGCCTGTCGTAGGCGCCGCTCATGCTGATGCCGTCCACGAACTGGGCGTAGATCACCGGGAATCCGCCGGGCGGCGTGCAGGCGACCACGGCGACCACGGACGGCGGGAACTTGGACGCGTCGCCGTCCGAGCAGCTGGGACGGATGGCGTCGGGAACGTGCGCGAGCAGGGACGCCGCCGCGGAGCGGGTGGAGCCCGGGGCCGGCGTCGTGGGCGGCGCGGCCGACGGCTGTGGTGCCGGCGTGCCGGGCGGCCTGGCGGCGGACGGCGGCACGGAGGACGGGACGGGCGGCGGGACGGACGGCGGCGAGGGCTGCGGCGCGGACGGCGGCATGGACGGCGGCGTGGTGGTCCCCACCGCGGTCCCGGGCGGGCTCCCGCGGGAATTCCCGTTCGCCATCAGGACAATGCTCGTCACCACGAGCCCGGCCCCCAGGAGGGCCGCGGTGGACCGGATCACGGGACTGATCCGGGGAAAGGAGATTTCCCTGACGGAAAATCCGCTGCCGAGCAGGGAGATGAGGACCATGAGGCCCCCGAAGACACATAAGATGATCGAAGCAGAGGTCGGCATGGTTCCCCCCGACGCGCGTCATGACCCTCCGCGGAACAGTCAGGCTATAGGCAATTCAGATGAATACCCTCGGGCCGTGCGCCGCTTATTCAGCCGTTCACCACTGCACGCCCCCGGAATGCGCCCCGCGCCCCGTTCAGAGCGCGGGGTTCAGCGCGGGGCGTTCGTCTCCGCGCCCGAGCCCGTGACCGCGCCCGTGACCGCGTCCGTGACGGCGACCGCGATGGCCGCCGCGTAACCGGGCGCCGCGGGAACGTCCTCCAGCGCCCACCCGGCGGGCGAGGCCGGGACGGGGCCCGCGCCGACGTACGTCACCGACGGGTTCTCCGACAGGCCCGTGCCGGTGCCCTTCAGGTAGGCCTCCTTGCGCGTCCAGCAGCGCGCGAAGGCCTCCGGGAGCCGCGGCGCGGGCAGCGCGGTCAGCTCCGCGGTCTCGGCCGGGTGCAGGACGCCCGCCAGCTCCCGGGCCGTCGCGGCGGGCTGCACCTCCTCCACGTCCGCGCCGACCGGCGTGTCCGCGAAGGCGATCAGCGCGAGGTCACCCGCGTGCGAGAGGTTGAAGTGCAGGGGGGCGCCGGCGGCGGCCGGGCGGCCGTGCGGGCCGCCGCAGCCGGGGCAGGGCTCGCGCACGAGCGTGACCGCGGCCGGGTCGGTGCCCAGGTAGGCGCCCAGGAGCAGCCGCAGCCCGGTGTGCGAGGCGACGTAGCGCTCGCGGTGCAGGTCGCGCACGAACGCCGCGGCGCGCGCCCGCTCCCCGGCGTCCAGGATGCGCTCCGGGTCCTGCCCGGGGACGGGCAGGGGCCGGTCGGTGCGCAGGAGCCACACGTGCGGCGGGCCGGGCGTCCACACCCCCGGGAGGGGGTCCTCGCCGAGGATCCGGGGCGCGGTGCCCGGCCCGTCGCTCACGCGCATCAGCTCTCCCCCAGGTGGCGGGTCACCGCCTCGGCGACCTCCGCGGCCGGCCCCGGCTGCGTCATGTGCGCGTGCGGGCAGGCGATATCGCGGTTGATCACCCTACCCGTGACGTAGGGCCGCCACGCCTCCCGCGTCACCGCTCCCGCGGCCCCGTCCGTCCCCGTGGCCGTGAAGAACAGCACGTCGCCGTCGAAGACGCGGTGCGGGTGCCGCCCGGCGAGGTCCGTCGTGCCGAGCGCGACGTCGACCACCGCCTGCAGGGTGCGCGGGGTCAGCGCGGCGAAGGCGCCGCCGTCGGCGCGCAGGGCGGCGAGGACGCCGTCCCGGGTGAGCGGGGCGCCGTCGCGGTGCGCGCGGCCCGCCATGTCCAGCAGGGCGCCGAGGACGGCCTGTTCCTCGAAGGCGGCGGCCGCGGGGTAGGCGTCGAGCATCGCGAGGAGCTCGACCTTCTCCCCGGCCTCCTGCAGCCGTACGGCGACGGCGTGCGCGAGGACGCCGCCCGCCGACCAGCCCAGCAGCCGGTACGGGCCTTGCGGCCGGATCGCCCGGACGCGCTCCGCGTGGTCCGCGGCCATCTCCTCCAGCGTCGCGGGCAGCGGCTCACCGGGCGTCAGCCCGCGGGCCTGGAGGGCGTGGAGGGGCTGGTCGGGGCCGAGACCGGGGAGCAGCGACGCGTAGCACCAGCCGAGGCCCGCCGCCGGGGGCAGGGCGAACAGCGGCGTACGGCTGCCGGTGGCGCGCAGCGGCAGTACGGGCTCCAGCGGGGCACCGGCCGCATCGTCCGGGCCGTCCGTGCCATCCATGGCGTCCGCGCCGCCCAGCCTGCGGGCGAGGGCGGCCGGGGTCGGGGCCCGGAAGAGGGTGCCCATGGCGAACGGGCCGTCCTCCCCGGCGTCCGCGCCTCCGTCCGCACCTCCGCCGGCGCCTTCGCCGAAGACGTCCCGGACGCGGGCGACGAGCCGGACCGCGAGCAGCGACGTGCCGCCGAGGGCGAAGAAGCTGTCGTCGACGCCGACGTGGGGCAGCCCGAGGACCTCCGCGAACAGACGCGTCAGGGTCTCCTCGCGGGGCCCCGCCGGGGCCCGTCCCCCGGCGTGGGCCTGCGGGCCGGGCGCGGGGAGCGCCGCGCGGTCCAGCTTGCCGTGGGGGCCCGTGGGGAAGGCGTCCAGGACCACGACGGCGCTCGGCACCATGCCCTCGGGCAGCTGCGCGGCCAGCGACTCGCGCAGGGCGTCCGGGGCGGGCCGCGGGAAGGTGCCGGTCTCGGCGGCGGCATCCGCCGAGACCGGAGTCACGTAGGCGACCAGGCGGCGGTCGCCGGGCCGGTCCTCGCGGACGACGGCGCAGGCCGCCTGCACGCGGGGGTCGGCCAGCAGGACGGCCTCGACGCCGTCGGGTTCGATGCGGCGCCCGTGCAGCTTGACCTGCCGGTCGGTGCGGCCGAGGTACTCGGCCTCGCCGTCCTCCCGCCAGCGGGCGAGGTCGCCCGTGCGGTACATGCGTGCGCCGGGCCCCGCGAAGGGGTCGTCCACGAACCGTTCGGCCGTCAGGTCCGGCCGGCCGAGGTAGCCGGTGGCGAGCTGGGCGCCCGCCAGGTAGAGCTCGCCGGGGACGCCGGGCGGGCAGGGCTGCAGGGCCGCGTCGAGGATGTAGAGGCGGGTGTTCCAGGCGGGCCGCCCGATGGGGACGGGACCGGTCGCGCCCGGCCGGCAGGTGTGGTGGGTGACGTCGACGGCCGCCTCGGTCGGGCCGTAGAGGTTGTGCAGGGCCGCGCCTGGCAGCAGCCGGTGGAAGTCCTCGGCCGTGGCGCGCGGCAGGACCTCGCCGCTGCTGAAGACGTGCCGCAGGCCGGTGCACGCCGCCGCGCCGGGCGCGGCGAGGAAGAGCTGGAGCACCGAGGGCACGAAGTGGGTGACGGTGACGCCCTGTTCGCGGATGGTGCGGGCGAGTTCCGCGGGGTCGCGGTGGGCGCCGGGCCCGGCCAGGACGAGGGTGGCGCCCTCGCGCAGCGGCCAGAACAGCTCCCACACCGAGACGTCGAAGCCCACGGGGGTCTTGTGCAGGACGCGGTCGCCGGGGGCGAGCGGGTACTGCGCCTGCATCCAGCGCAGCCGGTTGTCGGCGGCCGAGTGCGGGACGACGACGCCCTTGGGGGTTCCGGTGGTGCCGGAGGTGTGCAGGACGTACGCGGGGTGCTGCGGGGTCAGGGCCCGGCCGGGGTCGGTGGGCAGGTGCGCGGCCAGCGCCTCGCCGAGCGCGGGGTCGTCGAGCACGACGACGGGCGCGGCGCCGGCGGGCAGGGCGGCGGCCCCGGCGCGGTCGGTCAGGACACACACCGGTGCGGCGGTGTCCAGCGTCTCGCGCAGGCGCACGGCCGGGTCCGCGGTGTCGAGCGGCACGTACGCGCCGCCCGCCTTGAGGACGGCGAGCAGGGCCACGACGAGCTCGGTGGAGCGCGGCAGGGCGACGGCGGCGAGGGTGCCCGGGGCGACGCCCAGCGTGCGCAGGTGGCGGGCGAGCCGGTTGGCGCGGGCGTTGAGCGCGGCGTAGGTGAGGGACCGGTCGCCGTCGACGAGCGCGGTGGCGTGCGGGGTGCGGGCGGCGCGGGCCTCCACGGGGCCGATGAGGGTCGTGGGCGGCACCTCGGTCGCGGTGTCGTTGAACTCCGTGAGGACCTGCTCGCGCTCGGCGTCGGTGGCCAGCGGGAGGCCGCCCAGCGGCAGGTGCGGGTCGCGCTCGGCGAGGCGGGTCAGCAGGTCCAGGAAGCGGGCCTGGTGCGCGGCGAGTTCGTCCTGGCCGTAGCGGGCGGGGTTGGCGTCGTAGTCGATGCGCAGGCCGCTGCCGTCGGCCCGGTCGTAGATGCCGACGGTGAGGTCGTCGACGGGGCCGGGGGCGAGGTTGTGCGCGTCGGAGCGGGCGCCGGCGAAGGTGAGCCCGTAGTCGAACGGCATGACGTTGACGAGCGGGCCGGTGAGCGGCCGGCCCTCGCCGAGGAGGCCGAGGTCGCGGCGGATGTCCTCGTAGCGGTAGCGCTGGTGGCGGCGGGCGGCCCGGATGCCGAGGACGGCCTGGTGGACGAGTTCGGCGAAGGTCGTGCCGGGGGTGACGGTCATGCGCAGCGGCAGCACGTTCATGACCATGCCGGGGACGCGCAGGGCGACGGAGCCCATGCGGCCCATCATCGGCAGGCCGAGGACGACGTCCTCGCTGCGCGTGGCACGGGCGACGTAGAGGGCCTGGGCGGCGAAGAGGACGTCGGTCCAGGTGGCCCGGACGGACGCGGCCAGCCGGCGCAGCCTGGCGGTCGCCTCGGGGGCGAGGTGCGCGGTGGCGCGCAGGTGGCTGCGGGAGGGCAGGGCCGGGCGCGCGGCGGGGCCCGCGGAGGCGAGGGACGGCGCCTCGGGGCGGTCGGCGAAGACCGTCAGCCAGTGGGCGCGGTCGCGGGTGCGCGTGGCGGACTCGCGGTAGGCGGCGTCCTCGGCGACGAGGTCGGCGAGCCGGCCGAAGGGGCTCGGGGCGGGGTCCTCGCCGGTGGCCAGGGCCGTGTAGAGCTCGGCGACGCGGCGGGCGACGAGGGAGTAGCCGTAGCCGTCGAGGACGGCGTGGTGGACGCGCTGGTACCACAGCCAGCGCTCGTCGCCGACGCGGAAGAGGGCGTGGGAGAAGAGGGGGCCGCGGGCCAGGTCGAAGGGCTCGGCGAGGCCGGCGCGCATCCGGGCGAGGGCGCTCGCGTCCGGGTCGCGCTCGTCGCGCAGGTCGGCGGTCTCCAGCGGGAAGCCGTGGCCGGGGGCCTCGACGGCGATGGGCAGCTGGCGCGGGCCGCCGGGGGCGTCGGCGATGCGCACGCGCAGGGCGTCGGCCTCGCCGACGGTGCGGTGCAGGGCCTCGGCGAAGCGCGCGGGGTCGATGTCGCCGTGGATCTCGAGGTATTCGGCGGTGCCGAGGGCGGGGCTGCCGGGGTCGAGGGCCTGGGCGAACCACATGCCCGACTGGGCGGCGGTCAGGGGGAGGCCCTCCGGCGCGGGGGACCGTCCCGCGCCGGAGGTGCCGGTCAGGGGGTGCGCCCCCGCCCGGTCGAGGGTGCGGGCGTTCACGTCCCCGCCCCCAGCAGCGGTGCCCACTGCTCTATGGCCGGCTGCTCGGCGAGGGCCACGAAGGTGACCTCGGTGCCGTGGTCGCGGCGCCAGCGCTCGACGAGGGTCATGATGCGGACGGAGTCGAGCCCGTAGTCGACGAGGTTCTCGTCGTCGGGGATGTCGGCGGGGTCCTCGCCGAGCACGTCGGCGACGTCGGCCCGGATCTGTTCGAGGGTGAGTGCCATGGGTGTTACGCCCCTTCGAAGAGCCGGTCGGTGGTGGTCACCACGGCGCACTTGGCGGCCGCCCAGCGCAGCGCCATGGCGTGGTCCTCGGCCGAGAAGTCGGCGACGGCGTCGGCGACGAGGAAGGGCTGGATGTCGCGCATCCAGGCGTCGCAGGCGCTCATCATGACGCCGATGTGCGCGTACACGCCGACGATGACCAGCTGGTCGCGGCCCTGGGCGGCCATCCGCTCGGCGAGGTCGGTCCGCACGAAGGCGCTGTACTTCCACTTGGTCAGGACCGTGTCGGCGGCCGTCGGCGCGACGGCGTCGGCGATGGCCTTGGCGCGCTCGTCGTCCGGCAGGCCCGGGCCCCAGAAGTCCTGCTGCAGGCCGCGCTCGGCGGGGCTCTGGCCGCCGGGCTGGGCGGAGTAGACGACGGGGACGCCGAGGCGGTCGCAGTCCTTCTTCACGGCGGCGACGTTGGCGAGCAGCTCGGTGACGGGCGACGCCCCGGCCTCGAACGCGTCGAGGAAGTAGTTCTGCAGGTCGTGCACGAGCAGCACCGCGCGGCTCGGGTCGACGGTCCAGCCGACCTTGTTCGCGGGGAGGTCGGCCTCCCGCGGCATGGGATACGGGGCGATGGCAGGCAGTGCCATGGTGGTCGGTGAGCCTTTCTCGGTTCTCAGTGCTGTGCTGATGCTGCTGCTGCGGCGGCGACCTGTGCGGCGATGGCCGCGCGGAGGTCCTTCTTCGACACCTTGCCGATGCCCGTCTGCGGGAACTCCGTCACGAACTCCACCCGGTCGGGGACCTTGAAGGCGGCGAGGCCGCGCTCGCGGACGAACTTCTTCACGGCGATCGACTTGACGGGTCCGGCCCCTTCGCGCAGGACGACGTAGGCGCAGGTGCGCTCGCCCAGGTAGGCGTCGGGCATGGAGACGACGGCGACGTCGTGTACGGCCGGGTGGGCGAGGATGTGGTTCTCGATCTCCTCGGCGGCGACCTTCTCGCCGCCGCGGTTGATCTGGTCCTTGGCCCGGCCCTCGACGACGAGGTGGCCCGTCTCCGTCATCCGGACGACGTCGCCGGTGCGGTAGAAGCCGTCGGCGGTGAAGGCCGTCGCGTTGTGCTCGGGCGCCCGCCAGTAGCCGCGGATCGTGTACGGGCCGCGGGTCAGCAGGTGGCCGGTCTCCCCCACGGGCAGCTCGTTGTCCTCGTCGTCGACGATGCGGATCTCGTCGTCGGGCGAGATGGGGCGGCCCTGGGTGGTGACGATCGTGGCCTCGGGGTCGTCCAGCCGGGTGTAGTTCACCAGGCCCTCCGCCATGCCGAAGACCTGCTGGAGGGTGCAGCCGAGGGCCGGGCGCACCCGGCGGGCCGCCTCCTCGCTGAACTTCGCGCCGCCCACCAGCAGGACCTGAAGACTGCTCAGGTCGTGCGGGGTCTCCGCCGCGGCCTCGGTCCACACGAGGGCGAGCGGGGGCACCAGGCCGGTGATCGTGACGCCCTCGGCGGCGATCAGCGGGAAGGCCACGTCGGGGCTGGGGCGGGGGGCGAGGACGACGCGGGCGCCGGCGTAGAGCGCGCCGAGGGTGCCCGGGGAGCTCAGGGGGAAGTTGTGGGCCGCGGGCAGCGCGCAGAGGTAGACGCTGTTCTCGTCCACGCCGCAGATCTCGTTGGAGCCCCACAGCGAGTAGATGTAGTCGTCGTGGGTGCGCGGGATGAGCTTGGGCACGCCCGTGGAGCCGCCGGAGAGCTGGAGGAAGGCCAGCTCGTGCGGGGCCGGGGCGTTCTCGACGGCCACCGGCTCGGTGGGGACGTCGGCCAGCGCGGTGTGCTCGCCGGGCTCGCCGGCGACGAAGACGTGCTTGAGGCCGGGGACCTCGGCGCGGACCTTGGTGGCCAGCTCGCGGTAGTCGTAGCCCTCGCTGACGTCGGCGATGACGTAGGCGGCGGCCTCGGTGAAGGCGCAGAAGTGGCGGATCTCGGTCTCGCGGTGGGCGGGCAGCGCGAAGACGGGGAGGGCGCCGATGCGGAAGAGCGCGAAGACGACCTCGAAGAACTCGGCGACGTTCGGCAGCTGGACGACGACGCGGTCGCCCTTGCCGATACCGCGGGCCAGGAGGCCGGCGGCCAGCCGGTCGGCGCGCAGGTCGAGCTCGCCGTACGTCCAGCGCCGCGCCTCCTCCCCGCGCAGCGTCCCTGCGGGGTCCACGATCGCGATCCGGTCCGGGTGCGCCCGCGCGCGGTCGCGCAGCATCTGCCCGAACGTTTCTCCACGCCAGTAGCCCGCCGCGCGGTAGCGCTCGGCGAACGCGGCCGGATAGCCCGGAGCGTCGGTCGTCTCGGTCACTGGTCAACCCCCACAGCCTGCAGGAACGTCTGGAACTTGGCGCCGGTCTCGGCCGTCTCGGCCTCCGGCGAGGACTGCGCGACGACGCCCGCGCCCGCGTACAGCCGCAGGGTGCGCTCCTCGGCCTCGGCGCAGCGGATGGTGACGACCCATTCGCCGTCGCCGTTCGCGTCGCCCCAGCCGACCATGCCCGTGAAGAAGCCCCGGTCGAAGGGCTCCAGCTCGCCGATGACGTCGCGCGCGGTGGTGGTCGGGGTGCCGCAGACGGCGGGCGTGGGGTGCAGCGCGGAGGCCAGCTCCAGCGCGGACACCGCGGGGTCGGCCGGCTCGCCGGTGACGGTCGTCGACAGGTGCCACATGGCGGCGGTGCGCACCAGCGTGGGGCGCTCGGGCACGTGCAGGGTGCGGCAGTACGGGGCGAGGGCCTCGCGGACGGCGTCGACGACGACGGCGTGCTCGTGCAGGTCCTTCTCCGACTGCAGGAGGGCGGCCGCGCGGCGGACGTCCTCGGCGAGGTCGGCGCTGCGCGGCGTGGAGCCGGCCAGCGGGTTGGCGACGAGGGTGCCGCCGCGCCGGGAGACCAGCAGTTCGGGGCTCGCGCCGAGCAGGGTGCGGCCGGGGCCGGTGGGCAGGGCGAAGGTGTAGCCGGCCGGGTCGCGGCGGGCCAGGCGCTGCAGCAGGGCCGGCAGATCGAGGTCGCGGTCGGAGGAGAGCTCCAGGGTGCGGGCGAGGACGACCTTGGCGAAGTCGCCGCGCTGCATGCGGGCGACGGCCTCGGCGACCGCGGCGCCGTAGCCGGCGGGCTCGGGCACGGGCCGGACGTCCCAGCGGGCGGCGCCGGGCGCGGCGGCGGGCAGGGCGATCAGCGGGTCCTCGGCGAGCGGCGGCGCCCAGCGGACGGCCTCGGGCACGGCCAGCGCGGCGGGCGCGCCCTGGTCGAAGGGGACCGCGCCCACGACGACCGGCGCCTCGTCGCCGGCCAGCACCCGGGCGGCGAGCGTCTCGGCGACGCGCTGCGCCACGGGGGCGCTGCCGTGCGGCACTTCGGTGCGCACG
The DNA here is from genome assembly GCF_024519335.1 of Streptomyces telluris. Classification (NCBI taxonomy): domain Bacteria; kingdom Bacillati; phylum Actinomycetota; class Actinomycetes; order Kitasatosporales; family Streptomycetaceae; genus Streptomyces; species Streptomyces telluris. The sequence continues at coordinate 25,742 of NZ_JANIID010000039.1, read as the reverse complement.
CCGTGGGCGAGGAGCGTACGGGTGGGTGAGGCGAAGAACCGGGCGCGGCCGGGTTCGTAGGCGTCGAGGAGCGAGGTCGCGGCGCCGACGGTGTCACCCCCGACGGGGGCGCCGGGCTCGCTGCCGCCCGGCCGATCCGCGACGTGGTGAGCGGTGGTCACCTTTACTGCTCCGTTCCTCCGGTGGGTCGCACCGGGTGGGTGTTTCGTGAAGTGTCCGGGCGGGGGCCGGCCTTGTGGGCCATCCGTGCCCCTGACCCGCCCTTTCGCCGTTTCCTGGGGGCGAGCGAGCCCCCGGCCCCCCGCACCGCGCTGCGCGCGGTGTCCTCGGTGCGCCTGACGGCTCAAAACTTTTTGGGCCGTCAGGCGACCGAGGTCCGGGGCCCGGGGCGGAGCCCCGGAAAGCAGTGCGCTCAGGCGCGCAGCGTCGCGCCGCCGTCGACGTACAGGTCGTGCATCGTGATGTGCCGCGCGCGGTCGGAGACGAGGAAGGCGACGGCGTCGGCGATGTCGGCGGGTTCGGCGATCCGGCCGAGGGGGATGCCGACGCGGTACGACTCGGGGTCGCCGTCGATGACGCGCTGGGGCGCCTGCTCGTCGGCCCACAGCCCGCGCTGCATGGCGGTGTCGGTGGAGCCGGGCGAAACGACGTTGCAGCGGATGCCGCTGCGGGCGAGTTCGAGGCCGAGGCACTTGGTGAACATGGTGGCGGCGGCCTTGGAGGCGGCGTACGCGGCCATGCTGGTGCGCGGCACGCCGGCGGCGTTGGAGCCGACGGTGACGATGCAGCCGGAGCGGCGCTCGGTCATGCGGCGGGCGGCGGCGCGCGAGGCGTTGAAGACGCCGGTGGAGTTCACGGCGAAGGTGCGGTGCCAGGTGTCGTCGGTGATGTCGACGACGGGCGAGGTGCGCAGCACCCCGGCGACGTTGACGAGGATCGCGAGGGGGCCGAGGGTGTCCTCGACCTCTTCGACGACGGCCTCGACGGCGGCGCTGTCGGCGACGTCGGCGGTGTGGGCGGTGACCTTGTCGCGGCCGAATTCGGCCTCCAGGTCCTTGATGCCGTCCGGGGTCCAGTCGAGGGCCGCGACGCGCGCTCCCCGGGCGACGAGGGCGCGGGTCACGGCCTCGCCTATGCCCTGGCCGGCGCCGGTGACCAGCGCGATGCGGCCGGAGAGTTCTGACTGCTGCACTTGACGGTTCCCCCGATTCCCAATTCGAACTAAGGTAAGCCTTACCTTACATGACCCGCCCGGCCGGATCGAACGGCCGCACGGAGGGGGCGCCTTGCTCCATCCGCACGCGGGGGGCGCACGAGCAAGGCTTAGGTTAGGCTAACCTCACGCTCTTGCCTATAGGGGGGTGGCCCCCGGCTGCCCGGCGGCCACCCCCCTGCGGGGGAGCAGGTTCCGGACCGTCAGGTCACGAGCTCCAGGGCCGCCATGCCCGGCGCGGTGACCCCGAAGGTCTGTGCGTACAGGGACAGTTCCGCCTCCAGCGCGCGCACGACCGTGGCGGCCCGGCGGAAGCCGTGGCCCTCGCCCTCGAAGGCGATGTAGGTGTGCGGCACCCCGCGGCCGGCCATGGCCGCCAGCAGCCGCTCGCTCTGCGCGGGCGGGCAGACGGGGTCGGCCAGCCCCTGCAGCAGCAGGAAGGGCGCGGAGATCCGGCCCGCCCGGTGCAGCGGCGAGCGCTCCCGGTAGCGCTCGGGCACCTCCTCGCGGGGGCCGATCAGCGACTCCAGGTAATGCGACTCGAAGTCGTGCGTGCCGCCCTCCGCCGTCCAGGCCTCCGGATCCAGCACCGGGTAGAGGATGGTGCCGCAGGCGTAGAGCGAGGTGGCGGCGAGCGAGGCCGCCGCCGTCCAGCCGCCCGCGCTGCCGCCGCGGATCGCGATCCGGGCGGGGTCGGCGATGCCCTCGCGGGCCAGCGCCCCGGCCACCGCCGCGCAGTCCTCGACGTCCACCACGCCCCACTGGCCGCGCAGCCGCTCGCGGTACGCGCGCCCGTAGCCCGTCGAGCCGCCGTAGTTCACCTCGGCGACGCCGATGCCGCGGGAGGTGAAGAAGGCGGTGGCCAGGTCGAGGACGAGGGGCGAGCGGGCGGTGGGGCCGCCGTGCGCCCACACCACGTACGGCGGCAGCTCCCCCTCCGGGGCCACGTGGCCGGGGTTGCGCGGCGGGTGGAGGTGGGCGTGCACCTCGCGCCCGTCCGGCCCGCCGAACGTCCGCGTCAGCGGCTCGGGGTAGTAGGCGGGGTCCACGCGGTCGGCGTGCCGGGCGCCGACGGGCCGGGCCCGGCCCGTGCAGACGTCGAGCTCGACGACCTCGTACGCGCTGTGCGGGCTCGCGGCGACCCCCACGGCGCGGGTGCCGTGCACCGCCAGGGTCGGCGCCCATTCGGTCCACGGCCCGGCGACGTCCGCGATCTCCCCGCTGCGGGGGTCGAGGACGCCGAGGACGGCGGCGCCGCGGCCGTGGAGCGCGGCGACGAGCCCTCCCGGCAGCGGCGCGAACCAGCGCATCCCCACGCGCCACAGCGGCCCCGCGAACTCCTCCTCGCGGCGGCACAGAGCCGCGCTCTCCCCCGTCGCCGGGTCGACGCGGTACAGGTTCCACCAGCCGGTGCGGTCGCTCGCCGCGACCAGCGAGCCGTCCTCGGCCCACTCCACCTGGGCCACGGACTCCGCCGGACCGCCCATGACCGTACGGGCGTCCGGCAGCCGGCCGTCCGCGGAGACCTGAGCGGTCTTCAGTTCGGTGCCCTCCCAGGGCATCCGGGGGTGGTCCCAGGCGATCCAGGCCGCCTGCCGGCCGTCGGGGGAGAGCCGCGGCCCGGTGACGAAGCGGTTCCCGCCGTCGGTCAGCTCCCGGACGGCCCCGCGGTCCCGTGCCGCGGAGCCGTCCAGCGGAACGGCCGCGAGCAGCCGGCGCACGTCGTACGGCCCCTCGCCGGTGAACTCCTCCAGCACGCACCACACCTCGCCGCGGCCGGGCAGCAGCACCGGATCGGCCCAGCGCAGCCCGCCGCCCACCGGCGACAGCGGGGTCAGGGGTTGCGGGACGGCGCCGGGGACGTCGGGCTCGAAGGCGTAGAGCCGCTGGTCGGCGAAGTGGGTGAAGACCACCAGCGGGCCGCCGGAGGCGCGGGCCACCGCCGCCCACGGCAGGCCGCCGTACTCCAGCACCCGGTTGCGCACGTTCCAGGGGGCGGGCAGCACGGTCTCCTCCGCCCCGCCGGCCCGCCGCCGCACGAGGGTGAAGCGGCCCTCCTCCGCCGGGCGCGGTGCGGCCCACCACAGCTCGTCGCCGACCGTGCCCACGAAGTCGGGTCCACCGCCGGCCGACGCGGCGAGCTCCGCACCGACCGGGGACTGCCAGGCTCCGTAGGACGCCGTGGACACCATGATCTGTTACGCCTCCTCGAACGGCCCGCCGGGCCGTGGTCATCACACTGTGTTCGTCAAGCCGTGTGCGGCGAGCCGCGTTCAGCAGGCCGTGGTCATCGAACCCCGTTCACAGGCCGCGTTCATCAAGCCGCGTTCATCAGAAAGTGGTCGAGCACCCGCACGCCGAAGTGCAGCGCGTCGCAGGGCACCCGCTCGTCGACGCCGTGGAACAGCGCCTGGTAGTCGAAGCCCGGGGGCAGCTTCAGCGGGGCGAACCCGTAGCAGTCGATGCCCAGCCGCGAGAACTGGTTGGCGTCGGTGCCGCCGGACATGCAGAACGGCACCGCGTGCCCGTCGGGGTCGAAGCGCTCGACCGCCTCCCGCATCAGGGCGAACAGCGGCGTGGCGAGCGGCGCCTGCAGCGCCGTGCCCTTCTGGTAGTACTCCCACTCCACGTGCGGCCCGGTGAGCCGGTCCAGCGCGGTGCGGAACTCCTCCTCGCCACCCGGTACGACGCGCCCGTCCACGTGCCCGACGGCGGCCCCCGGGATCACGTTGACCTTGTACCCGGCGTCCAGCATCGTCGGGTTGGAGCTGTTGCGGACCGTCGGGGCCAGGAGCCGGGCCGCGGAACCCAGCTCCTCCAGCAGCGCGTCGGCGTCGAAGCCCGGCGCGCCGGGGTCGGCCTCGATGCCGTGCAGGGCGGCGATCTCCACGAGCGCGGCGCGCACGACCGGGGACAGCCGCACCGGCCAGCGGTGTCTGCCGATCCGGGCCAGCGCCTCGGCCAGCCGGGTGACGGCGTTGGCCTGATTGGGTTTCGAGCCGTGGCCCGCCCTGCCGCGCGCCGTGAGCTTGAGCCAGGCCGTGCCCCGCTCCCCCGCCGCCACCGGGTACAGCCGCAGCCCGCCGTCCGCGTGGAAGGTGTAGGCGCCCGACTCGCCGATCGCGTACCGGCAGCCCTCGAACAGGCCCGGGTGCTCCTCGGCCAGGAAGGCGGCGCCCGTCCAGGCGCGGTCCTCCTCGTCGGCGGTGAAGGCGAGGACGACGTCGCACGGGGGCCGGGCGCCGGTGCGCGCCCAGGCCCGTACGACCGACAGGACCATGGCGTCCGTGTTCTTCATGTCGACGGCGCCGCGGCCCCACACCACGCCGTCGCGGACCTCGCCGGAGAAGGGGTGGACGCTCCACTCGGCGGGGTCGGCGGGGACCACGTCGAGGTGGCCGTGGACGAGCAGCGCGGGGGCGCCCGGATCGGCGCCCGGGACGCGGGCGACCACGTTCGTCCGGCCGGGCTCCTTCTCCAGCAGCACCGGTTCGATGCCGGCCTCGCTCAGGGCCGCGGCCACGTACTCGGCGGCGGGCCGCTCCCGGCAGTCGCCCGCGCCCCGGTTGGTCGTGTCGATGCGGATCAGGTCGGAGGTGAAGCGCACCGCCTCGTCGAGGGCGCGCTCGTCCACCCGGACGGCCGTCCCCTCCGCCCCTGCCGTCCCCGCCTTCTCCTTCGTCTCTACCGTCTCTTCCGTCGTGACCGTCTCTTCCGTCGTGATCTCAGCCATACTGCTCCTCCACCGCGGCCGACACGACGGTCGTGACCGCCTTGAAGCAGCGGATGCCGTCGTACATGGTCGCCGTGGTGTACGAGACCCGGCGCTCCCCGCTGGGCACGACGCCCGGGATCACCGTCGCCGCCCCGGCCAGGTGGTCGGCGTCGAACTCGATCTCGACGGTGAAGGGCCCGCCGCCGGTGACGGGCTCGTACCGCACGGCGAGGGCCGCCGCCTCCCGGGCCGCGGCGCGGATGTCCGCGGCCGTGCGCGCGGGGGTGCGGCAGACGGCCGCATAGCGGGAGACGCAGTCCTTGACGGCCACCGAACGGGCCAGCGGGGCATATCCCTTGGCGTCTGCACAGGTCAGGTCGTCGCCCGTCACCAACACCACGGGAACACCGTATTCCGCGACGACGAGGGAGTTGAGCAACCCCTCGCTCGCCCGCGCGCCGTCCACCCAGACGCCGGTGATGGTGTTGGCGAGGTAGGTGTGGGCGAGGACGCCCGGGGTGCCGGCCCCCGTGTGATAGCCCACGAAGGCGATGCCGTCGACATCGCCGTGCTGCACGCCCTCGACCATGCTCAGGCTCTTGTGCCTGCCGGTGAGCATCTGCGCCCGGTCGTCCAGCTTCTCCAGCAGCAGATTGCGCATCCCCCAGTGCGCTTCATTGATGACGACCTCGTCCGCACCGCCGTCGAAGAAGCCCGCGACGGCCGCATTCACGTCCGAGGTGAACAGATGGCGGCACCGTTCCCACTGCGAGGCGCCGGGCAGCACGTCGGCCGGCCAGGTGACACCGGTGGCGCCCTCCATGTCCGCGGAGATCAGGATCTTCACCATGCCTCAGTCCTACCGCAGGTGACAGGCGGCCGCACGGGTCCTGGCACAGTCGCCGCAACGGGTTTGCGGCGGGACTCGGCCGTCCGGCGGACGGGCGCGGGACACGTGCGGCACGGAGGACGCGCCGCACACCGTGCTCGATCAGGCGTTCGGCGGGCCGTGGAAAAGGCGGCGGCATTCCCACCCGGCCCCGCCCCGCGATGGCGGAGGACACCGGCACGTCATGGAGGCAAACCTCCATATCCATGCGGGGGAATTGCATATTCCAAGTTTTGCCGCATTTTACCACGCCCGTCGGGACGGTTGCTTCAACCCCATGAAAAACTAAAGCAGTTGACGTCGCCATTGACCTTCGCAAGTATCGGTTCCCGGCGACGGCCGGCGCTTCCTTTCGGACAACCGGCCCTCACACCAAGGACACTTCATGCCCACCATCGAGATATCCCGAGGGCCTGTCGAATACACCGTCCTCGAAGGAGACTCCGAAGCCGCCCCCCTCGTCCTCCTCCACGAAGGCCTGGGCTGCATCGCCATGTGGCGGCGCTTCCCGGCCCGCCTGGCGGCGGCCACCGGCCGCCGGGCCCTGGTCTTCTCCCGCCACGGGCACGGCGGTTCGGGCCCGGCCCCGCAGGAGCGCACCCCGCGCTCCCTGCACGAGGAGGCGCACGAGGTCCTCCCCGAGCTGCTCGACCGGCTCGGCTTCCGCCGTCCCGTGCTCGTCGGCCACAGCGAAGGCGCCTCGATCGCGCTGCTGCACGCCGCCGGACACCCCGTGGAGGCTGTCGTCGCCCTCGCCCCGCACCTGTTCGCCGAGCCGCGGACGCTCCACGGCGTCGCCGCGGCCCGCGAGGCCCACGCGTCCGGGCCGCTCGCCAAGGAGCTGGCCTTCTACCACCAGGACCCGCTCACCGTGTTCCGGCGCTGGAGCGGGCTGTGGCTCTCCGAGGCCTTCCGCGACTGGGACATCGAGGGCGATCTGGCCGGCGCCACCGCCCCCGTCCTCCTCGTCCAGGGCGACAGCGACCCGTACGGCACCTTCGCCCACCTCGACGCCGCCGAGCGCGCCCTCGGCGGGCCCGTGCAGCGCCTGGAGCTGGCCGGCTGCGGCCACGCCCCGCACCTCGAACGGCCCGACGACGTCGTCGACGCCGTCCAGACCTTCCTCTCCACCGCCTCCGCCCCCGCCGGGCAGCCCTCGCGCCAGGAGATCCGACCATGAGCGACCCCGACGACGTCCGCCTGGACGGCCTGCTCGCCGCGTCCGCGCGCCGCCACCCCGCCCGCCCCGCCCTCACCGCCCAGGGCCGCACCTGGACCTACGCCGAAATCGACCGCGCGGTCGACGGGCTGGCCCGGCAGCTGCGCGCGGCCGGCCTGGAGACCGGGGACCGGGTGGGCGTCCTGGCCCCCAAGGGCACCGAGGCGGTCCTCGGCATCTACGCCGCGCTGCGCGCCGGGGCCGTCGTGGCCCCGCTCGACGTCGCCGACCCGCCCGTCCGCACGGCCCACATGGTGCGCGGCGCCGGGATCTCCCTGCTGCTCGCCCCGGACCGCTCCCTGGAGGGCGCCCGCCGCGCCGCCGCCGAAGCGGGCGCGGGCCCCGGGCCGGACGAGGGCGCCCTGGACCACGGCCTGAACCTGGTCCGCACGCTCGCGGGCGCGGACAAGCCCGCCCCGCTGCCCGCGCCCGCCGGCAGCGGCGGCTACGTCCTGTTCACCTCCGGCAGCACCGGCCGCCCCAAAGGGGTGCTCCTCTCGCACGCCAACGTCGCCCACTTCGCGCTGTGGGCCGCCGCCGAACTCGGGCTGACGGAGACCGACCGCGTCGGCTCCCAGGCCGCGCTGACCTTCGACCTCACGACCTTCGACCTGTTCAGCACGGCCGCGGCGGGCGCCTGCGCCGTCCTCATGCCCGACGTCCTGCGGACCTTCCCGCGCGACGTCGTCGGCTGGCTCCACGAACAGCGGATCACCGCCTTCTACGCGGTGCCCTCCCTCTACCAGGGCATGCTCGAACGGGGCGGCATCGCCGAGGACTTCCCGCCCTCCCTGCGCGTGGCGGCCTTCGCGGGCGAGCCCTTCGCCCCGCGCCCCCTGGAGCGCTACCTGCGGCTCCTGGGCGACGTGCCGCTGTACAACCTCTACGGGCCGACGGAGACCAACGTCTGCACGTACAGCCGGGTGCCCGCCGGCTGGACCGCCGGCCAGGAGGTCACCATCGGCCGGGCCGTCGACGGCGACGTCGTCGACGTCCTCGGCGAGGACGGCCTGCCCACCGACGGCACCGGCGAGATCCACGTCGCCGGCGCCACCGTCTTCCAGGGCTACCTGCACGACGGGACCCTCACCGATCCCACCCGCACGGTGCGCTTCCGCGACGGCGTCGCCCGCCGCGCCTACGCCACCGGCGACATCGGCCGCATCACCGCCGACGGCCGCGTGTTCCTGCGCGGCCGCGGCGACACGCAGGTCAAGCGGCGCGGGCACCGCATCGACCTGCTCGACGTCGAGAGCGCCGTGCTCGCGCTGCCCGGCGTCACCGCCGCCGCGGTCGTCGCCAAGGACGGCGCGCACCACGGCGAGATCTGGGCGTACGTCCAGAGCGACGGGGGCGGGAGGGACACCGCCGCAGCCGCTGCGGAGACCTCCCCCGGGAAGGTCGCCGAGGAGGTCCTCGCCGGCCTGCGCGGGCTCCTGCCGCTGCGCATGCTGCCCGACCGCGTCGTCCCCGCCGCCTCCCTGCCCGTCAACGCCCGCGGCAAGGTCGACCGCCGCGCGCTCGCCGCCCGCACCGACGAGCTGCCCCGTAGCGCCGAGCCGCCCCGCACCGCCGAGCCGCCCCGTACCGCCGACCAGTCCACCACTCCCACCGAAGGAGCCCGCGCGTGAACACCGTAGAGGACCTCTGCACCCTGATCAGCAGCAAGATCATCTGGGGGCGCGGCGAGGAGCCCCGGCAGCTGCAGCCCGACACCCCGCTGCTCGAACAGGGCCTGCTGGACTCGCTGTCCATCATGCAGATCGTCGCCGCGCTCGACGCGCAGGCCGGCATCGTGCTGCCGGACACCGAGATCGTCGCGGCCAACTTCCGCAGCCCGCAGGCGCTGTGGGGCGTGCTGGAAGGACTCCGGGCGGAGGTCGCCCGGTGAGTGCCGCCGACCGGCTGCTGCGCTCCGGTCCCCCGGGGACCGAGGCCGTGGTGGACGAGTACCGCGACCGGGCGCTGCCCCTGGTGGAGCAGCTGACCGGCAAGGGCTTCCGCGACCAGTGGGAGGCCCTGGCCGGGCTCGGCGTGCTCCGTCTGGACCCCCCGGAGCCCGGCCCCGGGGCGTCCGCGGACGACGCCGCCCCCGGGCCCGTCACCCGCTCGCTGGCCATGATCGAGGGCATCGGCCTGGCCGGCGCCGACCCCGGCGTCGTCTACGCCATGGCCTCCCAGGTGTTCGGCATGGAGTACCCGCTGCGCGCCGTGCTCCCGGCCGGCGCGTGGCGGTCCGTCGCCCGCATCCAGGACGGGCGGGAGCTGCTGTGCCACGCCCTCACCGAACGCAAGGGCGGCAGCGACCCGCTGTCGATGGACACCCGCGCCACCCGCGACGGCGACGGCGACGGCTACGTGCTGGAGGGCGCCAAGACCTTCATCACCGCCGCCCCCGTGGCCGACCTGGCCCTCGTCTTCGCCCGCACCGAGCAGGGCCGCTCGCCGTTCTCCCTGTCCGCCTTCCTGTTCCCCGTCGCCACCCCTGGCGTGACCCGCGCCGACGCCTTCGCCAAGACCGCGCTGCCCGGCGTGCCGATGGGCGAGCTCGTCTTCGACGGCGTACGGCTGGGCGCGGGCGCCCTGGTGGGCGGCGAGGGTTCGGGCCTGGCGATCCTCTCCTCCACCACCACCTGGGAGCGGGCCCTGCTGCTCGGTTACGCCCTCGGCCCGATGCGCCGCACCCTGCAGCGCCTGACGGACTGGGCGTCCGGGCGCGGGCACTTCGGCCGCCGGATGGGCTCCAGCCACCAAGTGGCCGCGCGCGTCAGCGACATGGCGCTCGTCCTGCACCGCTCCCGCACGCTGCTGTACTCCATGGCGGCGCGGCTGGACGCGGGAACGCCCACCCGCCGGCTGTCGGCCGAGGCCGCCCTGACCAAGATCTCCGTCTCCGAGGACTACGTACGGCTGACCGAGCACGCCACCGCACTGTCGGGCGTACGGGCCTTCATCGCCGATTCCGAACTCCCCGCCGATCTGCACAGCCCCATGGCGGCGCTCACTTATGCAGGCCCCAACGACCTGCTGCGCATCGGGGTCGCCCGTGAATTCGGGCTCCCCGTCGAAAACTGATTCGCGAACCGATTCCCGAGCAAGCCGGGAACCCGATTTCGGAAAGGCCCCTCATGGCCCTGTCCCTGCCCACCGAGCTGCCACCCGCCGAATTCGACGAACTGCTCGACGTCGCCGAGGCGACCGGGGCGGCCCTCGCCCCGTTCGCCGCCGAGGTCGACGCGGGCCGCTCCACCGGCCACGAGACCTACCGCATCCTGCGCGAGGCCGGGCTGCTCGGCCTGCTCGTGCCACGCGAGGCCGGCGGGGCCGGGCTCGGCTTCGCCGCGTATTCCCGGGTGCTCGCCGTGCTGGGCGCCCACAACGGCGCCGCCGCCCTCGGCTTCAACATGCACAACGTCGCGATCGGCTCCCTGTGCGAGTCCGCCGGCACGCCCCTGCCGCCCGCGGCGGAGGCCTTCCGGACCTGGCTCTTCGGCGAGGTGGTCCACGGGCGCAAGCTGTTCGCCTCCGCCACCTCCGAGGCCGGCAGCGGCGCCAAGCTCCGCGGCGTGCGCACCTCCTACCGCCGCACCGAGGATGGCGGCTACGTCATCACCGGCGAGAAGTCCTTCGTCTCCCTGGCGGGCGTCGCCGACTACTACGTGGTCGCCGCCCGCGCCGAGGGCACCGAAGGCAGCGGCGAGGTCTCGCACTTCGTCGTCGCGGCGGACGACCCCGGCGTGGGCTTCGGAGAGGTGCACAGCCTGTCCGCCATGTACGGCACCAGCACCGCGGGCATGACCCTGGACGCGGTGACCGTGCCGCGCTCCCGGCTCTTCCTCGGCGTCGAGGGGATGTCCCTGTACAAGCTGGTGCGCGAACCCCACTGGATGATCGCCGGGTACACGGGCGCCTACCTGGGCATCGCCGAGGCGATCCTCCGCTTCACCACCGGCCACGTGGCCGCCTCGCCCGGGCGCGCCGGGTCGCCGGTGCTGCAGCGCGAGCTCGGCCGGATGTCCGCGCGGCTGAGCGCCGCCCGGGCCCTGGTCGCCGAGGCCGGTGCGCGCGTGGACGCCGCGCGCGGCAGCGCCGAGGCCAACGCCGCGGTGCACGCCGCGAAGTACGTCGTCGGCGAGACCGGGCCCGCCCTCGCGCAGGACGCCGTCCGCATCTGCGGCTCGGTGGCCGTGAGCCGGTCGCAGCCGCTCGAACGGCTGCTGCGGGAGGCGTCCTTCGCCTCCGTGATGCCCGCCAAACCGGAGGAGTGCCTGGAGTACCTGGGCAAGGCCGCGCTCGGTGTGAACCTGTACGACGCGACGGCGTTCGACTGGTGAGGGCCAATGGACAGCGGCGGCTCGCCGCGGCGGGGGCCCCGGCCCCCGCCCTGCCCGCCGCACCGCGCGCCGCCGTCCCCACCGTCACGTACGTGCTGTTCGTGGTGATGGCCGGCGGCACCCTGCCCACGCCCGTCTACGCCCTGTACGCGCAGCGGCTGCACCTGTCCCCGCCGGTCGTCGCCCTGGTCTTCGCGGCCTACGCGGTGGGCATCGTGGCCGCCCTGCTGCTGTTCGGAGGGCTGTCGGACAAGATCGGGCGGCGCGCCACGCTCGTCCCGGCGCTGGTCGTGGCCGCGGCGAGCAGCGTCGTCTTCATCGCCCTGCCCACCCTGCCGGGGCTGTTCGCCGGGCGGCTGCTCTCCGGCGTCTCGGTGGGCCTGACGACCGGCGCCGCCACCGCGTACCTGAGAGAACTGCACCCCTCGCCGCCGCGGGCCGCCCTCGTCGCCTCGGTCACCAACATGGCCGGGCTCGGCAGCGGGGCGCTGCTCTCGGGCGTCCTCGTGGAGTACGCGCCCTCGCCCGAGGTGCTGCCGTACACCGTCCTGATCGCCCTGCTGCTGCCGGGCGCGGCGCTCGCGCTGCTGCCGGAGCGGGTCGTCGCGCGCGGGGGCGGGATCCGCCCGCAGCGGATCGGCGTGCCGCCCGCCGTGCGGCGGCCGTTCACCGCCGCGGCGGTCGCCGTCTTCGCCTCGTTCGCGCTGCTGGGCCTGCTGGCCGCGCTGGCGGGCAACTTCCTCGTGGAAGGGCTGCACAACCACAGCCGGCTCGCCGTCGGCCTGGTGGCCTTCAGCGCCTTCGGCTCCGCGGGGGCGGCCCAGCTCCTCGCGGTGCGCGTCACGCCGCGCGCCGGGCTGGTCGCGGGCATGACCGCCGTCCCGGTCGGGCTCGCCCTCATCGTCGCGGGCCTGTCCGCCGCCTCCCTGCCCGCCTTCCTGTGCGGCTCCGTGCTGGGCGGGGCGGGGGCGGGCACGTCCTTCAAGTCCGGCCTGGCCCTGGTGACGTCCCAGGCCGCGCCGGACCGCGTCTCGGAGCTGGTCTCCGGCTACTTCGTCGCCGCGTACCTGGGCCTGACCGTGCCGGTCGTCGGCGTGGCCGTGCTGCTGGCCGAAGGCACGCTCATGACCGCGGCCGGCGTCTTCGCCGGGGTGGTGACGGTGCTGTGCCTGGGCAGCATCGGCGTCACCGCGGCCCTCGGCAACCGCACACCCACCCGAAGGACCCCGCCATGACCACCGCGCTCTCACCCGTCGATCCCGACAGCTACCGCGCCCTGATGGCCGCCCACCCCGGCGGGGTGGCCGTGGTCACCACGGACGACGGCCTCGGCACCCCCTACGGCTTCGCCTGCACCGCGTGGTGCGGGGTGTCCCTCGACCCGCCGCTGCTGCTGGTGTGCGCCTCCACCAAGGGCAGCACCCTGCCGGTGCTCGCCGGGCGCGGCTGGTTCGCCGTCAACCTCCTGCACGGGGCGGGGCGCCGCGCCGCGGAGGCCTTCGCCCACCGCGACGCGGGCCGCTTCTCGGCCGTCCCCTGGCAGCCCTCCGCGGCCACGGCCCTGCCCCTCCTCCCGGAGGACGCCCACACGATCGCCGAATGCCGCGTCCACCGCCTGACCCCCGCCGGGGACCACACCGTCATCCTCGGCGAGGTGGTCCGCACCACCACGACCCGGGGCGCGGACGAGCCCCCACTGCTGTACGGATTGCGGCGGTACGCGACGTGGCCGACGCCGTAGGGGGCTCCGCGGGGCCGGCGAAGCCGGGTCGCCCTCCCGCCGCGGCGGGAGGATGACCGCCGTCACGAACAGGCCCAGGGGCCCGAGCCCGGGCCCTGCCCCCGTTCCCCCGGCGAAGCCGGGAAATCCTCCCACCATGACGGCGGAGGGGCGACCGCCGTCACACACAAGGGCCTGGGACCGAGCCCGGGCCCATTCCCCTCCGGCGAAGCCGGAAAAACCTCCCGCCGCAACGGCGAAACGCCGCCGCGGCGAGAGTCCGGCGGAATCCGCGCCCACCGGCACCGGCGGGGGTCCCGCTAGGACTCTGTGCCGCCGGACCCTCACCATCGTGGCCGAACACCGCGGCGGCGGAAGGGGGGGGGACGACTGCCGGCCTGCACAGGTCCTGAGTCCGAGCCCGAGGCGGTGGCCCCTCCTCCCCCGGCGAAGCCGGAAAACCTCCCGCCGCAACGGCGAATCACCCCCGCGGCGAGAGTCCGGCGAAATCCACGGCCACCGGCACCGGCGGGGGTTCCCGCGGGGCCGATGCCGCCGGGACCCTCGCCATCGAGGCCGAACGCGCGGCCCCCTTTCTCCCCCGGCGAAGCCGGAAAAACCTCCCGCCGCAACGGCGAAGCGCCCCCGCGGCGAGAGCCCGGCGGAATCCGCGCCCACCGGCACCGACGACGGCCCCGGTAGGACCGGATACCGCTGAACGCCGCGGCGGCGCAAGGCCGTTCCTGCCGGCTCAGGAGTTCTCGTGGCGGCGAGGCGCCACCCCGCCATGGGCCCGGCGCAAACCGGACCCGCGGCGGAGGCGCCCCGCGCCCCGGACCCAGCCGGACGGCTAGTCCGCGTGGCCGAGTTGGAGGTCGCGCTCCGTGCGCCCTCCACCCGCGACCTGGAGCACCGTGGCCACCGGCGGGTACCCCGCGGCGATGACGGTGTACTCGCCCGCCGAGAGGTCCACGAACCGGAAGGCCCCGTCGGGCCCGGTGGTGGCGGTGTCGACGACGTTGCCCGCGGCGTCCAGGAGGGTGACGCGGGCGTCCTCGACCAGCCGGCCGCCCCCCGCCCGGACGACGCCGCGCAGCACGGCCCCGCCGGCGAGCTCGATGTCCTGCCGGGTCTCGCGGCAGGACTGGACGGTCACCGGCAGCGCGGCGGGCCGGAAGACGGGGGCGCTGCCGGCCAGCGTGTATTCGCCGGCGACGAGTTCGGTGATGTCGTAGCCGCCGTCGCGCCCGGTGCGGGTGGAGGCGACGACCTCGCCGTGCACGTTGGTGAGGGTGACGAGCGCGTCCCGCACGGGCGAGCCGTCGGCGGTGAGCACGGTCCCGGCGAGGCGCCCGGCGCCGCCGAGCACGACGTCGAGCTCGACGGGGCGTTCGCCGACGGTGACGGTGACGGCCTGGGGCTGGTGGCCGCCCGCGGCCGCGATGAGGACGTAGGAGCCGGTGCCGGGCGTGCTGAGGGCGTACCGCCCGTCCTCGCCGGTGGCCCCGCGCCCGATCTGCCGTCCGCTGCTGTCGATCAGGGTGAGGGCGGCGCGGGGCACGGTGGTGCCGTCGTGGTGCTGGACGACTCCGGTGACGGGGATGCCCGGGACGAAGGGGGGTTCCTCCTCCGGCGGCGCGGTCCGCGCGGAGGGGATGACGGGGGCTTCGGCGAGGTTTTGGGACACCGGCGGTTTCTCCTTCAGCAGGAAGGCGAGTAAAAGGCCCAGGACGAGGACGGGGACGAGGTACAGGAAGGTCCGCGGCGCGGCGTCCGCGTAGGCGCGCGCGTAGCCGCCGCGGTCCGGCCCGCCGGCGAGGCGGTGGGCGAGGAGGGCGCCGAGGGAGGCCACGGCGAGCGCGCCGCCCAGCTGCCGGAGGTACGTGCCGGCGCTGCCGGCGGCGGCGAGGTCCGCGGCGGGCACGGCGTTGCGTACGGCGCGGGCGAGGGCGGGCAGGGCGAGCCCGGTGCCGGCGCCGAGGGCCGCCGTCGCGAGGGCGTAGGCGGGCCAGGTGGTGCCGGTGCCGAGGCGGGAGAGCGCGTACGCGCCGGCGGCGGCCGCTGCGCAGCCGGCGGCGGCGTAGAGCCGGCAGTGGCGGGTGCGCCGGGCGAACCGCCCGCTGAGGAGGGAGCCGAGGACGGCGCCGGCCGTCAGGGGCAGGAGCAGCAGCCCCGCCCGGACGGCGCCTGCGCCGTCGGCCGTCTGCAGGAAGGTGGGCAGACAGCCGACGGCGCCGAAGAGGGCCGCGCCGGTGCCCGCGCCGAGGGCGGCGCAGACGAGGAAGGTGCGGTCGCGGAGGAGGCGGGGCGGGACGAGAGGGTCGGCCGCGAGGTGCTCGACGACGATGAAGAGCAGGGCGGTGCCGAGGGTGGCGGCGGCGAGGCCGAGGACGACGCGCGCGTGCCAGGCGGGGGCGGTCCCGGCCCGGTCGGCCAGCAGGACCGCGCTGACGGAGAAGGCGACGAGGAGCAGGGCGCCGAGGGTGTCGAAGCGCGCCCGGCGCGCGGGCCGGGGGAGCCGCAGCCCGGAGGTGACGGCGAGGAGGGCGATCAGGCCGAGGGGGACGTTGAGGTGGAAGCACCAGCGCCAGGAGGCGTGGTCGGTGAGGAGGCCGCCGAGCGGAGGCCCGGCGAGGGAGGCGAGTGCGAGGACGGCGGCGGCCGCGCCGGTCCGGCGGCGGCGCTCGCGGGCGGGGGTCAGGTCGGCGATGATCGCGTGGACGGCGGCCAGCACGCCGCCGCCGCCGATGCCTTGGAGGGTACGGAAGGCGAGGAGCTGGTCCATGGTCTGCGCGCGGGCCGCGAGGGCGGAGCCGGCGACGAGCAGGACGAGGGCGAAGGCGAAGACGCCCTTGCGGCCTGCGATTTCGCCGAGCCGGCCGTGCACGGGAACGGCGACGGCGGAGCCGAGCAGGTAGGCCGTGATGATCCAGGCGGCCCGGCCGGCGCCGTGCAGGTCGCCGGCGATGGCCGGGAGGGCGGTGGCGACGACGGTCTGGTCGAGCGCGGCGAGGAACAGCGCGAGCAGCAGGCCGGCGAGGGCGACGCCCAACCGCCCCCGGGCGGCGGGGGGTTCGGGGGGCGCCGGAGGTGCGGGGGCGGCCTGGGGTGCGAGCAGTAGGACGGGCACCGGCCCGTCGCTCTCTACCAAAGTGGTCCCACCCACGTGCCGCTCCCCTCGTAGCACCTGCTATCGCCGCCCTTTTCTCGCATTTCGCGACAACGGCGGGCAACCGAGGGGATTGACCCGAGAGGCCGTCGGTGGGGCTTTTGCGCCGGTCGGAGGCATACGGCGGCCCCCTGCGGCGCCGGGGAAACCACCCGAAACGGTGAAGCCCGGACCGCGACCGGTCCGGGCTTCCACCGACTGCCTCTCGGCCGTGCGCCGCCTACTTCTCGGTCTCCGCGGCCAGCTTGTCGAGGACGGCGTCGTAGATGCGGCCGAGACCCTTGGGGGCGAAGGTGCGCTCGAAGAAGCCGCCGACGCCGCCGGCGCCGTTCCACACGCTGCTGACGACGACCCGGGCCTTGCCCTCGCCGGCCGGGGTGACGGTCCAGGTGGTGACCATGGAGGAGTTGCGGTCCTTCTCGACCAGCTGCCCGGTGGTGGGCTCGGCGACCTCCAGCAGGCAGTCGCGGACGCGCTTGCTGGTGGCCTGGAGCTTCCAGTGCACGAGGGTGCCCTCGCCGTCCCCGCCCTCGCGCACCTCGTACTCGCTGAAGTGCTCGGGCAGCAGCTTGGCCCGGGTGCCGGTGTAGTCCGCCAGCGCGTCGAACACCTCCTCCGGGTCCGCCGCGATGATCCGCTCCGTCGTGGCCTCGACCTGGCCCATGCTGCCCTCCGGGACATGTGAAAAAGCTGTGCTTTGCCGTACCTGCTTCGCGGCACAGCCAACCACCAACGCCACACCCGCCCAAATCCGGGCCCCCTCGCCACACGCGAACATGTGTTCTAATCTCGATCGGGAGGGATCGACCATTCGAACGAATGATGCGAAGGAGGTGCCATGCGCTGGTCCAACCTCGGCGGCGACGGCGCCGACGACGGCCCGGGCGCGCTCTTCGGCACGGACGTGGTGACGCGCACCCTCGACACCCCCGAGTTCCGCGGGATCACCTTCCACGAGGTCCGGGCGAGGACGATCGTCAACCGGGTGCCGGGCGCCTCCCGGATGCCCTTCGAGTGGACCGTGAACCCCTACCGCGGCTGCACGCACGCGTGCGTGTACTGCTTCGCCCGCAAGACGCACGGCTACCTCGACCTGGACACCGGCCTCGGCTTCGACACCCAGATCGTCGTCAAGGTCAACGCCCCCGAGGCGCTCCGCCGCGAGCTGGCCGCCCCGCGCTGGCGCGGCGAGCACATCGCCATGGGCACCAACGTCGACTGCTACCAGCGCGCCGAGGGCCGCTACCGCCTGATGCCCGGCATCATCGACGCCCTGCGCGAGCGCGCTAACCCGTTCTCGGTCCTCACCAAGGGGACGCTGATCCTGCGCGACCTGGAGCTGCTGCGGGAGGCCGCCGCCGTCACCGACGTCGGGGTGTCGATGTCCGTCGGCTTCCTCGACGAGGAGCTGTGGCGCACGGTCGAGCCCGGCACCCCTTCGCCCGCGCGCCGGCTCGACGCCGTCCGGACGCTCACCGGGCACGGCATCCCCTGCGGGGTGCTGATGGCGCCGGTCATCCCCTTCCTCGGCGACTCCCCCGAGCAGCTGCGGGCGACGGTGCGCGCCGTCGCCGCCTCCGGCGCCACGTCGGTCACCCCGCTCGTGCTGCACCTGCGGCCCGGCGCCCGCGAGTGGTTCACGGCCTGGCTGGCCCGTCACCACCCGCACCTGGTGCGGCGCTACGAGACGATGTACGCGGACGGCGCCTACGCCCCGAAGTGGTACCAGCGGCGCATCACCCGGCAAGTCCACGAATACGCGGCTGAGTTCGGCATAGGCCCCACGGGCCCCGGAAACCACCGCCGCATCCCCACCCCGCCACCGCCCCCGGCCCCGGCCTCTCCGCAGGCGACCCAGCTGACCCTCCTGTGAGGCCCGATACCGGAGGTGCGCTACGCGATGACCCTCCCCGTCACGTGAGCCGCTCCAGCGCCTCGTGCGCCGCCGCCCGGAGGCGGTCGTGCTCGCGGGCCGCGACCAGGGCGTCCTCCGCGCGGCGGTCCCCCAGGACGCCCAGGCCCTCCACGCAGGCGCGGGCTATCGGCCAGCAGTGGTCGCGGGCCGCCAGCAGCCGTTCGAGCGTGGCCAGCAGGGCGGGGACGGACTCGGGGGCGCGCAGCTCGGTCAGCAGGCGGACGGGGTGCAGGGCGTAGGCGGTGCGCAGCGGGTTGGTGGCGAGGGCCGCGGCCGCGCGGGCGGTGCGGGGGTCGCCGAGGCGGGCGAGGACGAAGGCGGCGGTGGCGCAGCGCACCGGTTCGCGGTAGTTGAGGAGCAGGATCAGGGTCTCGAAGGCCCGGCGGTCGCCCTCCGCCCCCAGGACGAAGGCGGCGATCTCCCGGGCCCACAGCGGTTGTTCGGGGGCGACCAGCATCCCGGCGAGCTCGTCGCGCCGCGCGCGCCGGGCGGGGGGCCCGCCCTCGCGCGAGCGGACGAGCGCGAGGAGCCGCTCGAACTCCGAGAACTCGGCCGACGTGCCCAGTTCGGCCCGCACGCGTTTCACCAGCGCACGGAATTCCTCTTCTGCCCTCTCGGCTCCTGTCACTGCCCGCTTCTCCTCCCCGAGTGGCCTGCGCCACATCGTAAGTCGCCGGCCCCGCCCCTGGCGCTCTTGGTTACCCGTGAGTTAATCTCCCGGCAGGAGCGGCACCCCCGCTCGGGCGGCCTGGTGACGCAGCCGCCCGCTGCTTTCGACGTCGGTTCGTCGGTTCGGCCCGTCGAGTACGGCACGGCCCCGGGACAGGGCCTGCCGGTCGCACAACTCCCTTTCCGTGGTCGCCCCTTACCCGTACGTACCCGGAAATCCCGCACCCGGAAAATCCCGCAGCCGCCGCGGCCCGCCGGGGCCGCCCGCCTGCACCGGCAACCGACCGATGCATCCCCGCGCCCGGGGAACACCTTCTGGAGTCTCGCGATGGACCGTACGTCCACCCCTGAGCCGTCCCTCTCCTCCCCCTCCCCCCTGCGGACCGTCGCCGTCGTCGGCCTCGGCACCATGGGCACCGGCATCGCCGAAGTCCTCGTCCGGGCCGGCCGCGAGGTCACCGGCATCGACGTCTCCGAGGCCGCGGCGGCGCACGCCGTCCGCGCGCTGGAGAACGCCACCGCCCGCGCGGTGCGCCGCGAGCGCATCACGGAGGACGAGCGGCGGGCCGCGCTCGCCCGCTTCCGCACCGCCACGGACCTGCGGGCCGCGGCGGGCGCCGACCTGGTGATCGAGGTCGTGCCCGAGGACTACGCCGTCAAGCACGAGGTGTTCACCGCCCTGGATGCGATCGTGCGCCCGGAGGCGATCCTGGCGACGGGCACCAACGCCCTGTCCGTGACCCGGCTGGCCGCCGACTCGGCCCGCCCGGAGCGCGTCCTCGGGATGCACTTCTTCAACCCGGCGCCGGCGATGAAGCTGGTGGAGGTGGTCTCGTCGGTGCTCACGGCGCCCGCAGCCGTCGCGGCCGTCACCGCGCTGGCGCGGGAGCTGGGCAAGGAGCCCGTCGCGGTCGGCGACCGGCCCGGCTTCGTCGCCGACGGGCTGCTGTTCGGCTACCTGAACCAGGCCGCCGCGATGTACGAGGCGCGCTACGCCACCCGCGAGGACATCGACGCCGCGATGCGGCTGGGCTGCGGGCTGCCGATGGGCCCGCTCGCCCTGCTGGACCTGATCGGCATCGACACCGCGCGCACGGTCCTGGAGGCGATGTACGCGGCCTCCCACGACCGTCTGCACGCTCCCGCGCCGGTCCTCGGCCAGCTCGCGGAGGCGGGCCTGACCGGCCGCAAGACGGGCCGCGGCTTCTACACCTACGACGGGCCGGACTCGGCCGTGGTGGTGCCCGACGCGGAGACGCCGGGCGCCGGCGGCGGGTCCGCGGCGCGGGCGCGGGAGGTGCGCGCGGTCGGCGTGGCCGGGTCGGGCACGATGGCGAGCGGCATCGCCGAGGTCTTCGCCAAGGCCGGCTACCGCGTCGTGCTCGCGGCGCGCTCGCAGGAGAAGGCCGAGGCCGCCCGGGCGCGGGTGGCGAAGTCGCTCGCGCGCTCGGTGGAGAAGGGCCGCATCACGGCGGCGGAGCGGGAGGCCGCGCTGGAGGCCGTCGAGCCGGCGGGGTCGCTGGACGCCTTCGCCGACGTCGACCTGGCGATCGAGGCGGTCGCGGAGGACCTGGCGGTCAAGCAGCAGCTGTTCGCCACGCTGGACAAGGTCTGCAAGCCGGGCGCGGTGCTGGCCACGACCACCTCTTCGCTGCCGGTCGTCGCCTGCGCCCGCGCCACCTCGCGCCCGCAGGACGTCGTCGGGATGCACTTCTTCAACCCGGCGCCGGCGATGAAGCTGGTGGAGGTGGTCCGCACGGTCCTGACCGCGGACGACGTGCACGCCACGGTCCGTGCGGTCTGCAAGAAGGTGCGCAAGCACGCCGTGGACTGCGGCGACCGGGCCGGTTTCATCGTCAACGCCCTGCTGTTCCCGTACCTGAACAACGCGGTGAAGATGGTGCAGGAGCACTACGCGAGCCCGGACGACATCGACGCGGCGATGAAGCTCGGCGGCGGCTATCCGATGGGGCCCTTCGAGCTGCTGGACGTCGTGGGGCTGGACGTGTCCCTGGCCATCGAGAAGGTCCTGCACCGCGAGTTCCGCGACCCCGGGCTCGCTCCCGCGCCCCTGCTGGAGCACCTGGTGGCGGCGGGCTGCCTGGGGCGCAAGACGGGCCGCGGCTTCCGCGAGTATGCGAAGGCCTGACCGGACCGCGCGCGAGCGCGACGTGGGCTGGGGCGGACTGCTCGAACCCGGGGACGGTCCGCCCCGGCACGCCCGTGCGGACGCGTGTTACGTTCCCCACATGCCCCAGCCCGCCAAGGCCGTCCGCACCCCGCGCACGGCCGGAGAAGTACCCCGCGAGACCAGAGACCCGCACCCCGACACCGAGAGCGCCGGCAGCCGCCGCGCCGCAGCCCAGCGGCTCACCATGCGCCGCAAACTCGCCGCGGCCGCGATGGAGTTGTTCGCGACGAAGGGCTACGAGGCGACGACCGTCGACGAGATCGCGGCCGCGGCCGGCGTCGCCCGCCGGACGTTCTTCCGCCACTTCCGCTCCAAGGAAGAGGCCATCTTCCCCGACCACGACGACACCCTGGTGCGGGCCGCGGGGGTGCTGGACGCGGCCCCGCCGCACGAGAACCCCCTCGACACCGTCTGCCGGGGCATCAAGGAGGTCATGCGGATGTACGCGGCCTCCCCCGCCGTCTCGGTGGAGCGCTACCGCCTGACCCGTGAGGTGCCGGCCCTGCGCGAGCGCGAGATCGCCTCCGTGGCCCGCTACGAGCGGCTCTTCACCCGCTACCTCCTCGGCCACTTCGACGAGAGCGCCCACCACGTCGGCGACGACGACCCGCTGCTCGCCGAGGTCGCCGCCTCGGCCGTCGTCACCGCGCACAACCACGTGCTGCGGCGCTGGCTGCGCGGCGGCGGCCAGGGCGACGTGGAGACCCAGCTCGACCACGCGTTCGCCATCGTGCGGGAGACCTTCGGCACCGGCATCGGGGCCGGGCGCGCCCGGACGGAGGACGGCCCGGCCGCCTCGGCGCGGACCGAGGGCGAGGTGCTGGTGACCGTGGCCCGGACGGACGCGCCGCTGGGCGAGGTCATGCGGGCCATCGAGAAGGCACTCAAGACGAAGTAGACAAAAACCCTCTTTTACCAACGAAGGCCGCCCCCTCGGGGCGGCCTTCGTTGCTCATACGTGCCATCGGGATGACATCTGAGAGAAATTGTTGGCACCGAGTGTCTTGTCGTGTGGCACGCCGTGCCATACGTTTGGGGGCGCCCCCGGACGGAGTCTGGGGGAGTGTCCGGGCGGGCGGCCTACAAGCCGGACTGTCCCCACAATGTGCGCCCGGACGCCTG
This sequence comes from Streptomyces telluris, assembly GCF_024519335.1. Taxonomy (NCBI): domain Bacteria; kingdom Bacillati; phylum Actinomycetota; class Actinomycetes; order Kitasatosporales; family Streptomycetaceae; genus Streptomyces; species Streptomyces telluris. The sequence continues at coordinate 3,586 of NZ_JANIID010000039.1, read as the reverse complement.
CGTCACAGGCATCTCCCAGCGCGCCCACCGGCGCCGCATCACCCGCACCAGGCACCGCCCCGCACCACCGCCGAACCGACGGCACCGCCTCTGCTCCACCCTCTGCACCACCCCCGACGTTCCCTCAAGCCGTTTCCCGACGTGCTTCGCCGGAGGCAATACCGTGAACCAGATACTCGACGCGATCCTCGCGCCGGACACCACGTCCGAGGACTTCGCAGCCCTGACCGTCCCCGAGTCCTACCGCGCGGTCACCGTGCACAAGGACGAGGCCGGCATGTTCGAGGGCCTGACCACCCGCGAGAAGGACCCGCGCAAGTCGCTGCACGTCGAGGAGGTGCCGGTGCCCGAACTCGGGCCCGGCGAGGCGCTCGTGGCCGTCATGGCCAGCTCGGTGAACTACAACTCCGTCTGGACCTCGATCTTCGAGCCGCTGTCCACCTTCGCCTTCCTGGAGCGCTACGGCAAACTCTCCCCGCTCGCCAAGCGGCACGACCTGCCGTACCACGTCATCGGCTCCGACCTCGCGGGCGTCGTGCTGCGCACCGGCCCCGGCGTCAACGCCTGGAAGCCCGGCGACGAGGTCGTCGCCCACTGCCTGTCCGTGGAGCTGGAGTCCGCCGACGGCCACGACGACACGATGCTCGACCCCGAGCAGCGCATCTGGGGCTTCGAGACCAACTTCGGCGGCCTCGCGGAGATCGCGCTGGTGAAGTCCAACCAGCTGATGCCCAAGCCGCGCCACCTGAGCTGGGAGGAGGCCGCGTCCCCGGGCCTGGTCAACTCCACCGCCTACCGCCAGCTCGTCTCCCGCAACGGCGCCGGCATGAAGCAGGGCGACAACGTCCTGATCTGGGGCGCGAGCGGCGGACTCGGCTCGTACGCCACCCAGTTCGCGCTCGCCGGCGGCGCCAACCCCATCTGCGTGGTCTCCAGCGACAAGAAGGCGGAGATCTGCCGGCGGATGGGCGCCGAGGCGATCATCGACCGCACCGCCGAGGACTACAGGTTCTGGAAGAACGAGCACGAGCAGGATCCGCGGGAGTGGAAGCGCTTCGGCAAGCGCATCCGCGAACTGACCGGCGGCGAGGACGTCGACATCGTCTTCGAACACCCCGGCCGCGAGACCTTCGGCGCCTCGGTCTACGTCACCCGCAAGGGCGGCACGATCGTCACCTGCGCCTCCACCTCCGGCTACAACCACGAGTACGACAACCGCTACCTGTGGATGTCGCTGAAGCGGATCGTCGGCTCTCACTTCGCCAACTACCGCGAGGCGTGGGAGGCCAACCGCCTGATCGCCAAGGGAAAGATCCACCCCACGCTGTCGAAGACGTACCGCCTGGAGGACACCGGGCAGGCCGCGTACGACGTGCACCGCAACCTCCACCAGGGCAAGGTCGGCGTGCTCGCGCTGGCCCCCGAGGAGGGGATGGGGGTCCGCGACGAGGAGATGCGGGCACGGCACATCGACGCCATCAACCGCTTCCGGAACGTGTGAGAGCACAGGGATGACTGAGCGCCAGAAGGACCGGCCCTGGCTCATGCGGACCTACGCCGGGCACTCCACCGCCGAGGCGTCCAACGAGCTCTACCGGCGCAACCTCGCCAAGGGCCAGACCGGTCTCTCGGTCGCCTTCGACCTGCCGACGCAGACCGGCTACGACTCCGACCACATCCTCGCCCGCGGCGAGGTCGGCCGGGTCGGCGTGCCGGTCGCGCACCTCGGCGACATGCGGCGGCTGTTCCGGGAGATCCCGCTGGAGCAGATGAACACCTCCATGACCATCAACGCCACCGCCATGTGGCTGCTGGCCATGTACCAGGTGGTCGCGGAGGAGCAGGGTGCCGACATCGCCCGGCTGCAGGGGACGACGCAGAACGACATCGTCAAGGAGTACCTCTCGCGCGGGACGCACGTCTTCCCGCCGGGCCCGTCGCTGCGGCTGACCACCGACATGATCACGTACACGGTCAACAACATCCCGAAGTGGAACCCGATCAACATCTGCAGCTACCACCTGCAGGAGGCGGGGGCCACTCCGGTCCAGGAGATCTCGTACGCGATGTCCACCGCGATCGCCGTGCTCGACGCGGTGTTCGCCTCCGGCCAGGTCCCCGAGGACCGCAAGGGCGAGGTCGTCGCCCGCATCTCCTTCTTCGTCAACGCGGGCGTCCGGTTCGTCGAGGAGATGTGCAAGATGCGGGCGTTCGGCCGCATCTGGGACCGGATCACCCGTGAGCGCTACGGCATCGAGAACCCCAAGCAGCGCCGCTTCCGCTACGGCGTCCAGGTCAACTCCCTCGGCCTGACCGAGGCCCAGCCGGAGAACAACGTCCAGCGCATCGTCCTGGAGATGCTGGCCGTCACCCTCTCCAAGGACGCCCGCGCCCGCGCCGTGCAGCTGCCCGCCTGGAACGAGGCGCTGGGCCTGCCCCGCCCCTGGGACCAGCAGTGGAGCCTGCGGATCCAGCAGGTCCTCGCACACGAGAGCGACCTGCTGGAGTACGACGACATCTTCGCCGGCTCGCACGTGATCGAGGCCAAGGTCTCCGGCCTGGTCGCCGAGTGCCTGGAGGAGATCGAGCGGATCCAGGGCATGGGCGGCGCGATGGCGGCCGTCGAGTCCGGCTACCTGAAGTCGCAGCTGGTCTCCTCGCACGCCGAGCGCCGGGCCCGGATCGAGGCCGGCGAGGAGAAGATCGTCGGCGTCAACTGCTACGAGTCGACCGAGCCCAACCCGCTCACCGCGGACCTCGACACCGCGATCATGACGGTGGACCCGGCCAACGAGGCCCGCGTCGTCGCCTCGCTGCACGCCTGGCGCGACGACCGCGACGAGGCCCGCGCCCAGGAGTCGCTGTCCGCGCTGAAGAAGGCGGCCGCCGGCTCGGACAACCTCATGGCGGCCACCCTGGAGTGCGTCCGCGCGGGCGTGACGACCGGCGAGTGGTCCTGGGCCCTGCGCGACGTCTTCGGGGAGTTCCGGGCCCCCACGGGCGTGAGCAGCGCCCCCGTGGCGGTCACCGCGGAGGCCGGCACCCCGCTGGCCGCCGTCCGCGCCAAGGTGACCCGCACCGCCGACGAGCTGGGCAGCGGCAAGCTGCGCCTGCTCGTCGGCAAACCCGGCCTGGACGGCCACTCCAACGGCGCCGAGCAGATCGCCGTCCGCGCGCGCGACGCCGGCTTCGAAGTGGTCTACCAGGGCATCCGGCTGACCCCGGAGCAGATCGTCTCGGCGGCCGTCGCCGAGGACGTGCACTGCGTCGGCCTGTCGATCCTCTCCGGATCGCACGCCGAGCTCGTGCCCGACGTGCTGGCGCGGCTGCGCGCCACGGGCGCCGACGACGTCCCCGTCATCGTCGGTGGCATCATCCCGTCCGCGGACGCCACCGCCCTGCGGGCGGTCGGCGTCGCCGCGGTCTTCACCCCCAAGGACTTCGGCATCACGGAGATCATCGGCCGTATCGTCGACGAGATCCGGAAAGCGAACCACCTCGACCCGTTGGAGGTCCCCGCATGATTACGCCCGCCCCGGTGAACCGGCTGCGCCCGCGCCGCTCGTGCCTCGCGGTCCCCGGCAGC
>NZ_JANIID010000038.1:0-80475 GCF_024519335.1 Streptomyces telluris | reverse complement strand
CCCGCCGGGCAGGGCGGCGGGGGTTACGCGCCGTCGCGGCGGAAGCAGCCCCCCGCCACGACCGGAAGGCGCGGCGTCAGGCGACCTGTTCGGTCGTGGCGGGGGCCGGGGTGCGTGGGTGGTGGGTGCCGCCGGCCGTGCGGAGGGTCAGGTCCGCCAGGGCCTCGGGGGCGCCGTCCTGGCCGCGGACGCCGGGGAAGGCGTTGACGTCCACGATGAGGGGGCTTCCGGCGACGTCGAGCAGGTCGACGCCGTACACGTCCAGGGCGAAGACCTCTCCGACGCGCCGCACGATGTCGAGCCAGCCCGCGGGCAGGGCGTCGGTGCGCAGGGGTTCGGTGCCGGTGCGGACGGGGCCGGCGAGTTCCGAGCGGCGCAGTCCGGCGAAGACGTGGTCGCCGACGACCCACAGTTTGTGGTCCCAGCCGTCGTTGGGGGTGAAGCGCTGCACCACGACGGGTTCGTCGCCCCATTCGGCCGCGAGCACGGCGAGCCGTACGGGGTCGTCGACGCGGGCCACCAGGTCGTGGCGGCGGCTGTGGCGGCTCTTGATCACGACCGGGTAGGACATGTCGCCGCGGGCGGCGAGGTCTGCCAGGGAGGGCTCGGTGGCGGTGGCCACGAAGGGGAGCCCGGCGCGCAGGGCCACCTCCGCCATGGCGGTCCGGTCCTGGCACCGCCCGGTGGACGCGGCCGAGTTCAGCACGGGCGCCCCGCGCTCCTCGAGGCGGCGGGCGAAGGCCAAGGCGCGCGGGGTGCGGGTTTTGAGGAGATAGACGTCGGCGAGCTCGCCGGGCCCGGGGTCGGGCGCGTGCGCGGGGTCGAGCGCGTCGACGCGGTGGCGGGGCGTCAGCAGGCCGGTGGCGGCCGCCAGCAGCGGGTGGTCGGGGGCAGGGGTGAGCAGGCCTATCCTCATGCGTCGCCGCCGAGGGGGCCGCCGGCGGGCGAGGACGGCTGCGCCGACAGCAGGGCGCCGGCGCCGGCCGCGGCGGCGCGCGGGCGGGTTCCTCCCGCGTCGGCGAGCCGCAGGATCGCCCAGGCCACGCGGGCGACCGCGTCCGGGACCTGACGGAAGCTGGGGAAGTCGTTGACGTCGACGACCACGGGCCCGTCGGGGCCGAGGACGACGTCCACGCCGTACAGGTCGAGGCCGAAGACCTCTCCGACGCGTGCGGCGATGGCGGCGACCTCGGTGCCGAGCGGCACCTGCCGCTCGCTCGTGGGCTGGTCGGGGTGGAGGGGGGAGCAGCGCTCGGTGGCGTAGAGCTCGCCGTCGACGCAGTAGACCTTGAGGTCGACGCCGGAGTTGGGGACGTAGGGCTGGGCGATGAGCATGCCGCCGCCCGCGCCGGGTTCGTCCCGGGGCGCCTGGTGCGCGAGCCGGTCCGGAGAGGGCACGAGGCGCACGGACCGGCCGGAGCTGCCGTCGGCGGGCTTGACGACGAGGGGGTACTCGGCGGCGGGCACCTCCGCGAAGTCCTCGATGCGCATGGCCGCGTAGGTCACGGGGACGGGCAGGCCGTGGGCCTCCGCGGCCACGGCGGCGAGGGCCTTGTCGCGCACGCCGCGGATGGCGCGGGCGTCGTTGACGGTGGTGAGTCCGGCGCCGGCCGCGGCTTCGAGGAGGGTGAGTCCGGGGCCGCCGGAGACCGTCTTGAGGATCCAGGCGTCGTGCCGGCCCGCGCGCACCGTCTCGGAGAGCCTGAGGAGCGACCCGCCGGGCCTGAGCACGTCCACCCGGTGGCCCCAGGACCTGAGTTGGCGGATGACGTCCACCGGCATGCCGTCGTGCCGGTACTGCTCCTCCACCAGGAAGCAGAGTCTCATTGGTGCATCCTCGTAATCCCCGGACATCCGCCGAGTGTGCGTCCGGCAGAACTGTGACGGCTCAGGATGTCATGCGTGACGGGGCGGACATGTCGGGGGCTGTCTCAATTCCGTAGCAAACCGATCATGCGCAGTCCGTTTTTCTCCGTATCCGACCGACTGATTCCCCGTCGGATACGGCCGACCCTGCGCAGGACGGCGGACGGACGGCGCTGCAGCGGGGCTACGCACACCGCGCTTCGATTGGCCGGCACAACGGCCTCGGCGTGGCCGGATCGCATCCCGTCCGCCTCGCCGGGCCGCCCGGACCACCACGACAGTTCGAGGGGAGATAGATGCTTCAGTGCCGATTAGTGCGGGAAAGATAGCTACAGCCTGAATTATGAGGGTGGCAGGCGGCCTCACCGTACGCCGCCCGCCGGACGAGATGACCATCGATGGACGCGAATTCCGACCCCCTCTCCCCCACGGCGACGGTCCCGGTCGCCGCCGTCGACGCGCAAGGCACCGTCACCCTGTGGAGCCCCGCCGCGCGGCACGCGCTCGGCCATGCGCCCGAGGAGGTCATCGGCCGCCCCGCCGCCGCCCTGCTCGCCGCGCCCCTGCCGCCCCCGGCCCTGCGGGCGCTCACGCGGACCGCGCCGTGGAGCGGCGCCCTCACGGCCCGCCACCGGGACGGCGGGGCGGTGCGGGTCACCGTGCGGGCACACCCCTGTCCGGAGGGCGACGGCCGCGTGCAGTGGGTGCTCCTCGGCGCCGCTCCGCAGGGTGCCCCGCCCGGCGAGCCGGACACCGTGGTCCAGGAGGCGGCGCGCAAGGACGCCGCTCTGAAGGAGTGGGCCTACGTGCAGTCCCCGATCGCCACCGCCGTCTACGACCGCGACCTGCGGCTGACCGGTGCGAACGGCGAGATGGTGCGCCTGTCGGGCCGCCCCGAGGAGGCCATGCTGGGGCTGCAGCTCACCGAGATCTTCCCCGGCGCCCCCTTCGACGAGTTCGGCCGCCTGATGGCGGAGGTGCTGCGCACCGGCGAGACCTTGCGCACGGACACCTTCTTCCGCGCGCCCGGCCAGCCCCGCGAGCGCGCGTGGGCGACGTTCTTCACCCCGCTCAAGGACGGCGAAGGCCGCGTGCAGGGCGTGTCGATAGCGGCACTGGACCGCACCGAGCCGCACCGCGCCCGGCAGCGGCTGGCGATGGTCAACGACGCGGGCGCCCGCATCGGCACCACGCTGGACGTCGGGCGCACCGCCGAGGAGCTGGCGGACGTCACCACAGGCGCGTTCGCGGACCTGGTCAGCGTCGATCTGCTCGACTCCGTCCTGCACGGCGCGGACGCGGCCGGTGGATCCGGTGGGGGCCCGGGCGACGCGGGCGCCGGAGGGCCGGGCGCGGAGCGGGTGCGCCGGGCGGCCGCGCGGTCCGTGCTCGACGGCCTCTCCGGGGAGCCGGGCGGCGCCTTCTCCTACGCGCCGCACTCCCCGCCCGCCGAGGCGCTCGCCTCCGGCCGGCCCTCCTTGCACCGCGCTGAGGCGGCGGCGATCGCCGCGTGGGCGGACGGCGGCGGCCCCGCCCTCGCCCGGTGCCTGGGCGGCGAGGGGGCCCACTCGGTGCTCGCCGTGCCGCTCGGGGCGCGGGGCGCCACGCTCGGCGTCGCCCTGTTCGTCCGGTACCCGGGCACGGAGCCGTTCGACGCGGACGACCTCCTGCTGGCCGGGGAGATCGCGGCGCGGGCCGGCGTGTGCGTCGACAACGCCCGCCGGTACGCGGTGGAGCGCTCGGTCGCGCTCACGCTCCAGCGCAGCCTGCTGCCCGGGCGGCTGCCCGAGCCGACGGCCGTCGAGGTCACCTCGCGCTATCTGCCCGCCGGCGCCCAGGCCGGCGTCGGCGGGGACTGGTTCGACGTCATCCCGCTGTCCGGCGCCCGGGTCGCGCTCGTCGTCGGCGACGTCGTCGGGCACGGGCTGCAGGCGTCGGCCGTCATGGGCCGGCTGCGCGCGGCCGTGCGCACACTCGCGGACCTGGACCTGCCGCCGGACGAACTGCTCACCCACCTGGACGACCTGGTGGTCCAGCTGGCCCAGGACCAGGCGACGGAGCGGGTGCCGGGCGCCGTCCGGGAGACGGGCGCGACCTGCCTGTACGTGGTGTACGACCCGGTGTCGCGCTCCTGCGTCCTGGCCCGGGCGGGCCATCCGGCCCCCGTGCTGGTGACGCCCGGGGGCACGGCCCGCTTCCTGGACATCCCCGGCGGCCCGCCGCTGGGGATGGGCGGGCTGCCCTTCGAGTCCACCGAACTGCAGCTGCCCGAGGGCAGTCTCCTCGCGCTGTACACCGACGGGCTGGTCGAGAGCCACGACCACGACATCGGCGCGGGCCTGGACGGGCTGCGCACGGCCCTGTCGGGTCCGGCCGCGCCCCTGGAGCAGACCTGCGACGCCGTGATGGACGCACTGCTGCCGCGCCGCCCCGAGCGGCCCAAGGACGACATCGCGCTGCTGCTCGCCCGCACGCGCGCGCTGGACGCCTCGCAGGTGCGCAGCTGGGACCTGCCGGCGGAGCGGTCCACGGTCGCCGAGGCGCGCAAGTTCGCGTCCGAGCAGCTGACGGCCTGGGGGCTGGAGGAGCTGGGGTTCACCACCGAACTGGTCGTCAGCGAGCTGGTCACCAACGCCGTCCGGCACGCCTACGCCCCCATCCGGCTCCGGCTGATCCGCGAGCGGTCCTCGCTGATCTGCGAGGTGTCGGACGCGAGCAGCACCTCGCCCCGGATGCGCCGGGCCCGGGTGACGGACGAGGGCGGGCGGGGACTGCTGCTGGTGGCGCAGCTGACGGAGCGCTGGGGCACGCGCTTCACCGCGGAGGGGAAGACGATCTGGGCCCGGCAGCCGCTGGCCGCCGCCGGGTGAGCCCCGGGGCGGCCGGCGGCGGACCGGGGGTCAGCGTTGCTTCTGACACGCCTGCACTCTCTTGAGGTGGTCGGCGATCACGGGTCTCGCCATGCGGGCGGCTTCGCGCACGTCGGCGTTCTGACCCCGGGAGATCTCGTCGTCGAGCATCTTGAGCGCCTGGACGTGACCGGCCGCCGCCAGCTTGAGCCAGAGCCGGTCGTACTCACGCGTGTGCGCCTTCTTCTGAAGGTTCTTCAAGTCCCTGCGCTGCTCGTCCATGGCCCGGTCGGGCAGGGTCACCCGCAGGCGCTTGGCCAGGTCCGTGACCTTCTTGTCCAGCCGGGTGTGGTCCCTGACGAGGATCTCCCCGGTCTTCTTGACGCACGAGGTGGTGGCGTTCTTCTTGACGTCCTTGCCCATGGCGATCTCGCTGAGGCCGCCCTGGTGGGCCATCGCCAGGAAGGAGCCGTCCTTCGCCGCCTCCGTGTCCGTCTGGGCGAGCGCGACGCCCGCCGGTCCCGTCACCATGGCGAGGGCTGCCGCTGCGGCCGTGAACCGGTGTCCCATACGCATCCTGCACGCTCCGTTCGTCATCGGCCCGCGGCGGCTCGCCCGGCGCGGGACGGCATTCGGTGGGACGTACGTGGCGACGCCCCCACGGAGCTGATGCCTGCCCCCGGCCGGGGCGCGCCGCATCAGCGCGCCCCGCAGTCCCCTCCAATGGAGCAGGGCGGCTGCCGGTGCGTCAGGTGCAGCGGGTGCGGTCGGCCGGCAGCGTCCCGTCCAGGAGGAAGGAGTCGATCCTGTCGTTGACGCACTCGGCGTCCGGTGAGCCGTAGACGCTGTGACCGCCGCCGGTGTCCGTCATGGTGACGGCCGAGGGGCCGACGGCCCGGGCCATGCGGCGCAGCCACTGCACGGGGGTGGCGGGGTCGAATTCGGAGGTGTGCAGGAGGATCTTGGGGGCGCGGGGCGCCGCGACGGCGTGGGAGCCGTCGTCGCCGGCCTGCGGCCAGCCGGTGCACAGGGCCATGTCGGAGGCCAGGACCGGGCCGAAGACGGGTGAGGCGTCGGCGAAGTCGTCGTAGGCGTTCGCGACCTGGCCGGCGGTGTAACGGCCGGCGGAGTCGGCGCAGTTGACGGCGGCCCGCGCCGCCCCGGATCCGTCGTGGCCGTCCCCGGTCCTGCCCTCGGCCCGGGCGGCCTCCTCCTCGGCCATGTGCGCGGACTCGCCCGGCGGCAGGTGGTAGACGATGGACGCGAGGAGGTTGGGCGCCTCGGGCAGGCCCCCGCGGGAGCGCAGCAGGCCCATGGTCCGCGTCACGGCGGTCTCCCGGTCGAGGGTGCGGCCGTTCACCCAGGGCAGGGGCTGCTCGTCGAGGCGGTCGAAGGCGGCGGTGACGTTCTCCATGGCCCGGTCGGTGTCGGAGCCGAGGATGCAGTCCTCGTCGCCCCGCCTGGTGCAGATCTCCACGGCGTGGCGCAGGGCCTTGTGGTAGGCGGCGGCCCGGGCGAGGGTGGTCCGCCTGGCGTCGGGCGACGGGTCGTCGACGCCGTCCATGACCATGCGGCCGACCTTCTCCGGGAAGCTGTGGGCGTAGGCGGCGCCGAGCCGGGTGCCGTGGGAGTAGCCGAGGTAGTGGAGCTTGTCCTCGCCGAGGGCGGCGCGGAGCACGTCCAGGTCGCGGGCGGTGTTGACGGTCCCGACGTGGGGCAGGACGGGTCCGGAGCGCCTGCTGCACTCCTCCAGGCCCTTGGCCCGGTCCTCGATGCGGTCGGCGAGTCCGCCCCGGGCGCCGGAGTCCTCGTCCGCGCCGCGGGCCGCCCGCAGGGCGGCGCCGCGGGGGCCGCAGCGGACCGGGGAGCTGGCACCGGTGCCGCGCGGGTCGAAGGTGACGAGGTCGTAGCGGCCGCCGGCCTTGCTGAAGCCGTCCGGGCCGCGGGCGCCGAGCCGTACGAGCCCGGACTCGCCCGGTCCGCCGAAGGACAGGACGAGCGAGCCGAGGCGGTGGTCCTGGTCCTTGGTGCGGTAGCGCATGAGGGCGAGCCGCAGCTCGCCCTTGGCGGGGTCGGCGTAGGTGTAGGGCACGGTGAGCCGGGCGCACTCGGGTGTGCCGGGGGCGTGCCGCGTCTCGTTCCTGATCGTCTTGTCCTGGTCCCGGGAGCAGGGCTCCCAGGAGATCTCCTGGTCGTAATAGGGGGTCAGGTCCGGCCGGCCCGCCGCCTCGTCACGGCTCGCACAGGCGGTCAGGTTGCAGGCCAGCAGAGCGGCGGCGAGGGGCAGGGAGAGGGAGGGTGCGAGTACGGGCCTCATGCCGCGGACGGTACTTGGCCTGCTAACCGCCGGCGTCCCCGGCGGCTCGTCCGGGTGACGGGCCCCGGCGTGTCGGCCCGAGCCACGCGGCGGCCGCGACGAGCAGCGCGGCGGCCAGCAGGACGGCCACGGCGCGGTGGGGGCCGGCGGCGCCGGAGTGGTGGAGCGCGAGGGTGACCAGGGCGATGCCGAAGGCCGTTCCGAGGCCGCGGGCCATGTTGACCAGCCCGCCCCCGGTGCCGGAGGACGCCGCCGGGATCGCCCCCATGACCAGGGCGTTGTTGGCGGGGGTGAAGGCTCCGAGCCCCAGGCCGAGGAGGGCGAGCAGCGGGACGAGGGGGCCCGTGGTGAGCGGGAGGACGAGCATGGCGGCCAGGGCGGCGACCGCGACGGCCGCGCCCAGCAGGCAGCGGCTCCGGTCGCCCAGGGCCTTGGGCAGGACGCGCTCCGCGCAGGTCGCGGCCAGGGCGAAGCCGGCCGGAAGGGCCGTCAGGACCAGCCCGGCGTACAGCTCGGAGGAGCCGGCGCCGGTGAGCACGACGGGCACGAGCACGAGGGGGCCGAAGAGGACGAGGTAGGCGCCGAGCGCCGCGGCGAGGCCGGTGGAGACGGCCCGGCGCCGCAGCAGGGCCGGGTCGACGAGGGGGTGGGCCGCCCGGCGTTCCCGCAGGACGAAGCCCCGGGCGGCGGCCGCGGCCAGGGCGAACAGGGCGGCCACGGCCCAGGCGGGCACGGTCAGTCCGGACATCATGGACAGGGCCAGCAGCAGCGCGGTGGTCGCGACCGCCAGAAGTACCGGCCCGAGGCGGTCGGAGCCCGCCGCGGGGCTGCGGGTGCGGGTGCGGGGCAGCAGGTACTGGCCGGCCACGAGGGCGGCCACGCCGACGGGGACGTTGACCGCGAAGACCCAGCGCCAGCCGAGCCCGGCCACCAGCGCGCCGCCGACGGTCGGGCCGAGGGCGAGCCCGAGGGCCTGCGCCGCGGCCTGGACGCCGAGGGCCGCGCGCATCTTCGCGCGCGGCGCGCTGGTGGTCACCAGGGCCACGCTGTTGGCCTGCATCATCGCGGCTCCCGCGGCCTGCAGCACGCGGAAGGCCACGAGGACGGCCAGGGACGGGGCGAGGGCGCAGGCGGCCGAGGCGGCGGTGAAGACGAGGAATCCGTAGAGGTAGAACAGCTTGCGGCCGTGGGCGTCCGCGAGCCGGCCGACCGGTACCAGCAGGGCGACGAGGGTGAGGAGGTAGGCCAGGGAGACCCACTCGACGGCGGCCAGCGAGGCGTGGAACTCGCTGCGCAGGCCGCCGTAGGCGAGGGTGACGATGCTGGCGTCGAGCTGGCCCATGAAGGCGCCGAAGCAGACGGTGGCCACAGCGAGCCGCCAGCCCCCGGCCCGGGTGCGTATGCGCTCCGGGCGGGGCCGTTCCTTGACGAGGGCCGCGGTCCACGGCCGGGTGCGGCGGGGATGCGGAGGCATGCGGCCGAGGCTACAGCGTCAGCAGGTCCCGGGCCCGCGGGCCGGACCGCCGAGCGCCTGCAGCGCCGTCTCCAGGGCGTCGAACGTGGTCTCGATGAGCGCGCGGTGGCCGGGGGCGGCGTCGTCGGCGCGCTCGCCCGCGAGCAGCCGGGCCATGGTGGTGGCGACGACGGTGCGGTAGGCGGTGACGGTGAGCGCCGCGGTCAGCCTGGGCACCGGGTCGCCGGGGCGGGCTCCGGTCGTCTCTGCGACGGCCTGCGCGAGGGCCTCCTCCAGCTCCTCGACGCCTTCGCGGACGCGGGCGCGCAGGGCGGGCGAGTCCAGGATGACGCGCCAGAACGCCGGGAAGGTGTCGCCCAGCCCGCCGAGGGGGTGGCGTGCTTCGGCGAGTTCGAGGAAGAGGCGGCGGACGGGCGCGGCGGCGGTCTCGCCGGGGCGCCGTTCGCGGACGGCCCGGGTGAAGAGGGCGAGCGCTTCCGGGATCCGGTCGAGGTAGAGGTCCTCCTTGCGCGCGAAGTGGTTGAAGACCGTCATCGTGGAGACCTCGGCGGCCTCGGCGACCTCCGCGACGGTCACCTTGTCGAAGCCGCGGGCGGCGAAGAGCTGCGTGGCCACGTCGGAGATCCGCTGCCTCGTCCGCCGCTTCTTCCGTTCGCGCAGGGAGAGTCCGTCGTCGGGGCCGGGAGCAGGGTGGGAATCCATGAGGAAAACTATATCCGCCATAAACTTTTAGTCGCTATAGTCACTGCCCATGGACACGGACTACGACGTTGTGGTGGCGGGAGCGGGCCCGGTCGGGCTGACGCTGGCGTGCGAGCTGCGGCTGGGCGGGGTGAGCGTCCTCGTCGTCGAGCGGCTGGCCGAGGTCGACACGACCATCAAGGCGGGGGCCATCAACACCCCCTCGGCGGAGGCTTTCTACCGGCGCGGCCTGCTGCCCGCCCTGGCCGCCGTCCAGGAGGAGAACCTGGAGCGCATCAGCGGGTTCATGGCGCAGCGGCAGGGCGGCCGCGGCGGACCGGTGACGATGCCGCCCAGGTTCGCCGGGCACTTCGCGGGCATCCCCCTCAAGGGCCGTCTGCTGGACGCCTCCGACCCCGACTTCACCGGCGCCGGCCCGGCCGGGGACATAGGTTTCATCCCCCAGGAGCCCCTGGAGCGGCTGCTCGGCGGGCGCGCCGCGGAGCTGGGCGCGGAGGTGCGCCGCGGCGTGGAGCTGACGGGCTTCGAGGCGGACGACGAGGGCGTCACCGTGCACGCCGGCGGCTCGGCGATCCGCGCGGGCTGGCTGGTGGGCTGCGACGGCGGCCGCAGCACCGTCCGCAAGCTCGGCGGGTTCGCCTTCCCCGGCACCGACCCGTCCATCACGGGACACCAGGCGATGGTGGAGATGGAGGGCGCCGAAGCCCTGGGCAAGGGCTGGAACCGGACGCCGACGGGCACGTACGCGCACGGTCCGTTCCCCGGGCGCATCCTCACCGTCGAGTTCGACGGGCCGCCCGCCGACCGCGACGCTCCCGTCACCGCCGGGGAGTTGCAGGCCTCCCTGCGCCACGTCTCCGGCACCGACGTCACCGTCACCGCCGTGCACACGGCGACCCGCTTCACCGACAACGCCCGGCAGGCGGCCGACTACCGCTCGGGCCGGGTGCTGCTGGCCGGCGACGCCGCCCACGTGCACTCGCCGTTCGGCGGCCAGGGCCTCAACCTCGGCATCGGCGACGCGATGAACCTCGGCTGGAAGCTCGCCGCCACCGTGCGCGGCTGGGCGCCCGAGGGCCTGCTCGACACGTACACCGCCGAGCGGCACCCCATCGGGGCGTGGGTGCTGGAGTGGACCCGGGCCCAAGTGGCGCTGATGCGGCCCGAGTCCCACGCGCAGGCGCTGCGCGAGGTGGTGGCCGAGTTCTCGGACACCGTCGCCGGCACCACCTTCTTCGCCAAGAAGATCTCCGGAGTGTGGCAGCGCTACGACGCCATGGCCGCACCCGGCGACCACCCGCTCGTCGGCGGCAGCGCCCCGGACCTCGAACTCGCCGACGGCAGCAGGCTCGCCGACCACCTCCACGACGGCCGCGCCCTGCTCCTCGACCTCGCGGACGCGCCCGCGATACGGGCCGCCGCCGAGGGCTACGGTGACCGGGTGTCGGTGGTGACCGCCGCGGCGCCGGGCCGCCCGGAGCTGGCGGGGCTGCTGGTCCGCCCGGACGGCTTCACGGCGTGGGCCGCGGACACCCCCGCGCCGACGGCGACCGATGCCCTCGGCGGCGCGCTGGCCCGGTGGTTCGGCACGCGCACCGCCCTGCCCACCGGGCCACGGGCGGCCTGACCGGCGGCCCCTACTCCGGCTCCTCCGGCCTGTCCTCGTACTCGGGCAGGCACAGGGTGGTGAGCGCCCCGCCGTCGGGGGCGTTGGCGAACGTCAGCTCCGCGTGGATGGTGCGGGCCTGGCCGACGGCGATGGTCAGGCCCAGGCCGTGGCCCTTGGTGCTGGTGCTCGTGGGCTCGGTGCGGAAGCGCTGGGGGCCGTGTTCGAGGAGGTAGTCCGGGTAGCCCTCGCCGTGGTCGCGGATGGAGACCACGGGCCCGTCGACGGTGACGACGACGGGCGGGCGGCCGTGCCGGTGGGCGTTGACGAGCAGGTTGCTCAGCACCCGCTCCAGGCGGCGCCGGTCGGTCTCCACGCACGCGTCCTTCAGGACCCGCACCTCGGCCTCCATCCCGGAGGCGCGCACGGCCCGCTCGGCCAGCCGCCCCAGCAGGTGCGCGTCGAGGTCGGCCTTCTCCGTCAGGGAGTCGAGCCGGGAGATCTCCAGCAGGTCCTCGGTCAGGCGGCGCAGCGTCTGCACCCGGTCGCGCACGAGCTCGGTGGGCCGGCCCGGCGGCAGCAGGTCCGCGGCAGCCTGCAGGCCGGCGAGGGGGGTGCGCAGTTCGTGGGCCACGTCGGCGGTGAAGCGCTGCTCGCTCTGCAGCCGGGCCTGCAGGGTGCCCGCCATGGCGTCGAGGGCCGCGGCGACGGCGGCGACCTCGTCCTGCTCCCGGGCGGGGCGGGTGGTGCGCGGGTCGGCGACGCGGGCGTCGAGGTCGCCGGCGCTGATGCGGCGGGCCACGTCGGCGGTGCGGTGCAGCCTGCGGGTGACCCGCGAGACCGCGAAGACGCCGATGAGCAGGGTGCCGCCGATGGCGAGCGTGGCGGAGCCGGCGATGGCCCGGTCGAGGCCGTCGATGGTGTCCTTGCTGTGCCGGTAGTCGAAGCGGGCGGTGATGACCCCGGCGTCGGCGGGCCCGGCGGCCCACATGGTCGGGGCGCCGTCGTGGTCGCCGAGGGCGGTGCCGCGCTCGCCGCGCAGCGCCATCTCCTGGAGCCGCCGCGGGAGGTCGGGCGGGTTCAGGGCCGCGGGGCGGTGCATGGGGTCGCCGGACGCGTAGGCCTTGGTGGCGGCGTCGAGCCGGGACAGGGCCTCGGAGCGGGCCTGGTGGACGGTCTGCCGGGTGACGATGACGTGCACGAGGACGCCGAGCACGGTCGCGACGACGCAGCACACGACGGCGAGGAAGAGCGTGAACTTCCCGTAGAGCGAGCCGAGGCGGGAGAGTCTGCGGAGGCGGGCCCTCAAGCCCCGCAAGCCCCGCAGGCCCCGCGGCCGGGCGGTCACCGGCGGCGCTCCGGGTCGCGCGGGGTGGCCGGTGCGGCGCCGGACTCGGCGCGGCGGATCTCGTAGCGCCGGAAGTCCATGTAGTGGTTCTGGGTGTTCCAGGTGTAGACCGAGCGCAGGGCGTAGTGCGGCGTCGTCCACGGCTCCCAGACGATCAGGTCGCGGCCGGCGACCTCGACGGACGAGGGCTGGGCGACGGTCGACAGGACGCGGGTGAGCACCCCCTTGACGAGGGTGTAGGCGCGCAGCGAGAGGAAGTGGTCCTCCATCTCGATGCCGACGATGAGGTCCTGGCGGCCGTCTCCGGTGAGGTCGCTGTAGACGGGCTTGCGGATGGGGCAGTCCCGCTGCTGCTGCCGCGCCGAGGAGCACGACGAGGTGACCTTCGCGGCGGTCGCGTCGTCGAGGGCGTCGGCTCCCGTGACGCTGTTGCGGTTGGCCGTGACCTCGGCCTTGACCGCGGCGTAGGCGTCCACCTTGTGGATGTCCCCGGAGGGGACGGGCGCGACGCCGGGGACCTTCGTGGCCGTCTCGCCGTCGTGCTGCGGGCCGCTCGGCGACGGGGCCGGCGTCGCCTGCGGCCACAGTCTGGAGGGGGCCGAGGCGGGGGCCGTCCGGCCGGCGCCGACGGGCTCGCCCGCACTCGCGCACCCGGTCACCGCCGCCGCGAGCACGGCCAGCGCACCGAGCGCCCGCAGGGCGCGCCGGCGGGAGGCGGCACGCGGCACGGCGCTCCCGGCGTCGGGGCAGGTGGATCGGGGCACTCGGCGGTTCCATCGTCGGCTGGCGGCGGCCCCTGTCCGGGGCCCGGGATACGCCACGATGTTATGCGAGCCGCACACCGTGCCCTCCGGGCCCGCCGCAGGCCACGGCCGGGAGCCCTGCCGCAGGAGGTGTCCGCGGCGGCCCCGCGGACGGCCCCCGCCCGGCCGTACGGTCTACCTCTTCCTTCCCCGGCGCTTGGCGATGGTGGTCATGACGACCGGCAGGAGCAGTTCGAGCGCCCGGGTGACCTGGGCGACCGGCAGGCCGGTGCGTTTGGCGACGGTCTCGGCCACGGGGCCGGTGATCTTCCCGAGGACGCCGGACATCAGCCCGCCGCCCAGCCCGCCCCCGAGGCCGCCGAACCCGCCCGCGCCGGCTGCTCCGGCCGGGGTCGCGCTCGCCTGGCGGGTGAGGTCCTCGGGGAGGGCGGCGACGGTCTCCCGCACCATCCTCGTCGCCCCGTCCGCGTCGGTGCCGAGCTCTCCTGCGAGCTCCTGGATCCTGTCCTCACCCAGCTCGTCCAGTACGTCCTGCTGCAGCGCTTCATCGCCCATGAGGCCGACACTACGCGGGCCGAACAGATCTCGGTACGCAAGGTAGTGCGGCGATCACCGTGCGGAACGGCGCGCGCCCCCGCGCCGGGGCCCGCGGAAGCGGCGGCACCGAACTCAAGATCCTTAAGCGGCCGGGCCCGGGCTTTCACCTCATTGAGGGGAAATATGACCTTCCGATCTACCTGTCAGGGGCACGCGAACTAGCGTGGGCGGCCATGTCGCACCCTTTCGCTCTCCCCTCCTTCTACATGCCGTATCCCGCGCGCCTCAATCCCCACGTGGAAGGCGCCCGGGAGCATTCCAGGGCCTGGGCCCGCGAGATGAACATGCTGGAGGGCTCCGGCATCTGGGACGAGGCGGACCTGGACGCGCACGACTACGCCCTGCTGTGCGCGTACACCCATCCGGAGGCGTCCGGCCCGGTGCTCGATCTCGTCACCGACTGGTACGTCTGGGTGTTCTTCTTCGACGACCACTTCCTCGACGTCTTCAAGCGCACCGGTGACATGGCGGGCGCGAAGGCCTATCTCGACCGGCTGCCGGCCTTCATGCCGCTGGACGCCGGCGAGACCCCCGAGCCCACCAACCCGGTGGAGGCGGGCCTCGCGGACCTGTGGGCGCGCACGGTCCCGTCGATGTCGAAGGACTGGCGCCGGCGCTTCATCGAGAGCACGCGGCACCTGCTCGACGAGTCGATCTGGGAACTGTCCAACATCAACGAGGGCCGCGTCGCCAACCCGATCGAGTACATCGAGATGCGCCGCAAGGTGGGCGGCGCCCCCTGGTCGGCCAATCTCGTCGAGTTCGCGGTGAGCGCCGAGGTCCCCGAGGCCGTCGCCGCGAGCCGGCCGATGCGGGTATTGAAGGACACCTTCGCCGACGGCGTGCACCTGCGCAACGACCTCTTCTCGTACGAGCGGGAGACCGGGAGCGAGGGCGAGATGGCCAATGCGGTCCTCGTCCTGGAGCGGTTCCTGGGCTGCGACACCCAGCAGGCGGCCGACACCGTCAACGACTGGCTCACCTCCCGGCTCCAGCAGTTCGAGCACACCGCCCTGACCGAGCTGGCGCCCCTCTTCGAGCTCCACGGCCTGGACCCGCAGTCCCGCCTCGACGCCTTCGCCTACGTCAAGGGGCTCCAGGACTGGCAGTCCGGCGGCCACGAGTGGCACATGCGCTCCAGCCGCTACATGAACGACGCCCCGGGCGGGGAGGTCAACGCCCCCGGGGCGCTGCTCGCCGGGCCGCTCGGGCTGGGCACCTCCGCGGCACGGATGTTCACCTCGATCGCGGCGACGGCACCGGCGCGCCTGCGCCGCTACACCCACGTGCCGTTCCAGGCCGTGGGTCACCTGCCGCTGCCGGACTTCCCCATGCCGTATCCGCTGCGGCTCAACTCCCACCTCGACGCCTCCCGCCGGAACAACATCGCGTGGGGGCACCGCACGGGGATGCTCGCCCCGGACCCCGCGCTGCCCGGCTCCGGGCTGTGGACCGACGAGAAGCTCGCGGACTACGACTTCGCGCTGTGCGCGGCAGGCCTCCACCCGGGCGGAACCCCCGGGGAACTCGACCTGGCCACGGACTGGCTGGCCTGGGGCACGTACGGCGACGACTACTACCCGGTGGCCTTCGGCGGGCAGACGGGAGCGGCCGGCATGGCCGCGGCGCAGGCGCTCACCGACCGGCTGCTGCTGTTCATGCCGGTGGACTCCCCCGTCACCCCGCCCCCTGAGCACGTGATGGAGATCGGACTTGCCGACCTGTGGGCCCGTACCACCGCGGCCATGACCGAGGAGGAGCGCGCCGGCCTCCACGCCGCCGTCAAAGCGATGCTCGACGCCTGGCTGTGGGAGCTGTGGAACCAGAAGCAGCACCGCATCCCCGACCCGGTGGACTACATCGAGATGCGGCGCCAGACCTTCGGCTCCGACATGACCCTGATGCTGTGCCGCAACGGCCTCGGCGCGGCGCTGCCGCCGGAGATCTACCGCACCCAGCCGGTCCGGGCCATGGAGAACGCGGCCATGGACTACGCCATCCTGATGAACGACATGTTCTCGTATCAGAAGGAGATCG
Organism: Streptomyces telluris; assembly: GCF_024519335.1. Lineage (NCBI taxonomy): Bacteria > Bacillati > Actinomycetota > Actinomycetes > Kitasatosporales > Streptomycetaceae > Streptomyces > Streptomyces telluris. The sequence continues at coordinate 64,915 of NZ_JANIID010000038.1, read as the reverse complement.
AGTTCGAGGGCGAGATCCACAACGCCGTCCTGGTCGTCGAGAACTTCTTCGACTGCGGGCGCATGGAGGCGCTGGGCATCGTCGCCGACCTCCAGGCCTCGCGGATGCGGGAGTTCCAGCACGTCGTCGACCACCAGCTGCCGGTCCTCGCCAAGGACTTCGGCCTCGGCGAGGAGGCGCGGGCGGCGCTCGGACAGTACGCCCAGGAGCTGCAGGACTGGATGGCCGGGATCCTCAACTGGCACCGGGAATGCCGCCGCTACGGCGAGGAGGACCTCCTGCGTCACAAGGGCGCCCCGCCACCCGTCACCCCGCCCTTGGGCACCCCGACCGGCCTCGGCACCTCGGCAACGCGCCTGCCGGCCCTGCTCCGCGCTCCCGCGGGCGGCGCGCAGCCGGTGGGGTGACCTGACGTCACCGTGCGGGGGAGGCGTCGGTCACTCCCCCGCGCGGCGGCGCTCGCGGAGGGCGCGGACGCGGCCGCGGCTGGCACAGGCCGGTGACGGGCACCAGCGGCGGCGGCCCGTGGGGTTGGCGAAGACGCCGCGGCAGTCGTGCTCGGGGCAGACGGCCAGGGTGCGGCGCTCGGGGCCGGTGAGGTGATCGGCGGCTTGGCGGGCGATGCGGGCGAGGGCCTCTCCGGTCGTGGCGGGCGGCTCCCGCAGCAGGCGGTCCGCCGCGACGAGCCGTACGGGGTCGCGCTCCTCGCCGAGGAAGCGGGTGAGTTCCCCGACGGCCGCGGCCGGCGGTGGCTGCCCTTCCGCGACGGCCAGGGCGAGGGGGCGCAGGGTCTCCCGCAGGGCGTGGGCCTGCCGGAGGTCCGCGGTGCCGGGCGGCCGGGCCGGTGTCAGCTCGCTCCGGTCGAGCCACTCGGCCAGGCGCTCGGGCGTGGCCAGGCGCTCGACCGGGTCGGCGCTGAAGTGGCGGCCCCTGGTGGCGAGCAGGTTGAGCCAGCCCGCTCCGCAGTCGAAGCGGAAGGCCAGGCGGTCGTCCTCGTGGGTCATACGGGCATCGTAACGGCTCACCCGTTACAGTGATCACGGTGATCATGTAACGGGTGAGCCGTTACGCATGGAGCGGAGGAGACGCCATGGGGCCCGTCATACGGACCGTTCTGGGGGACGTACCCGCGGAGGAACTGGGGGTCTGCGACGCGCACGACCACCTCTTCCTGCGCAGTCCCCGGCTGCCGGGCCAGGAGCTCGACGACGTGGAGGCGGCGGGCGCGGAGCTGCGTGCCTTCCGGGAGGCGGGCGGGCAGGCGGTGGTGCAGTGGACGCCCCGCGGCATGGGGCGCCGGCGGGCCGATCTCGCGGCGCTGGCATCAGCCACGGGAATGCACGTGGTCGCCGCCACGGGGATGCACCAAGCGGTGCACTACGAGCGGGAGCGTCTGGACCGCGACCGGGACCGGCTGGCGGAGCTGTTCGTCCGGGACCTGACGCAAGGGCCGGTCCGCGCCGGGCTGATCAAGGTCGCCGGGGGCTTCCACGGCCTCGACGGGCACGCACGGCACGTGATGACCGCCGCCGCCCGGGCGCACCACGCGACGGGGGCGGCGATCGCCGTCCACCTCGAACTCGGCACGGGCGCCCTGGACGTGCTGGACCTGCTGTGCGGGGAGCTGGGCGTGCCGGCGGACCGGGTCGTCCTCGGCCACCTCAACCGCTCCCCCGACCCGCGCGTGCACCTGCGGGCGGCCGGGGAGGGGGCCTTCCTCGCCTTCGACGGGCCGTCGCGCGCCCATCACGCCACGGACTGGCGGCTGTTCGACGCGCTGACGGCCCTCGCCGGGGCGGGCCACGCCGAACGGATCCTCCTGGGCGGGGACACCACGACGGCCGCCGCGCGCTCGGCGGCGGACGGCCCGGGCATGCCGTACCTGCTGCGCGGGCTTCGGCCCGCCCTGACGGCAGAGCTGGGCGAGGACTTCGCGCGGCAGGTGTTCGTCGCCAACCCGGCCCGTGCCTTTGCGGCCGAGTGGCGGACGGAGGCTTCCACTGGCAACGCGGTCGGGTGACGGCGGGCCGTCCGCGGCCGGTCGCGCAGTTCCCCGCGCCCCTGCCGGGGCGCGGGTCGCGCAGTTACCTGTTGTCCACCACCGTGCGCAGCTTGCCGCTGGTCGGGGTGCGGTCGAGGCCGGCGCCTTCGACCGCTTCGACGGTGAGGTCGAGGAGCTTCTCCTCCACGGCCGTGCGCAGTTCGGGGTAGCCGGCCAGGAAGGCCTCCCGCGCCGCGGTCACGTCCGTCGTCGCGGCCGTGCGCTCCATGCGGACGGTGAGCCCCTCGCGAGAGCCCTCGTTGGCGAGCAGGACCTGCAGTTCGCCGCTGAAGCGCAGGCTCTCCTCCGCGATCGCCACGAAGCGGCGGTAGTTGAGGAAGTACGTCGCGACGCGCATCACGTCGCCCAGCCGCCCGAGCAGTTCGAAGCGCGGGGAGTGGCTGCCGCAGGGGCAGCGGCCGGGCAGGGCGCGGCCGAGGTCGCCGATGACGTAGCGGTCGAGGTGCTGGCCGCGCCGGGCGCGGGTGGTGAAGACCAGCCGCCCGGTCTCCCCCGGCTCCACCGGCTCGTCGGAGGCGACGTCGAGGATCTCCAGGGTGTGCAGGTCGGCGTGGAGGTGGTGGACGCTGCCGGTGCTCTCGGTGCACTGGTAGCCCAGCGGCCCGAGGTCGGTGCTGCCGTAGGTGATGGAGTGGACGACCTCGATGCCGTAGGTGTCGGCGAGGGTGCGCCGCTGCTCGTCGGTGAAGTGCTCGCCGCCGTAGAAGATCTTGCGGATGCCGCCGTAGGAGCGCAGCAGCTCCTCCTGCTCGTGCAGGAGCTGCCACAGGTAGGAGGGCATGCCGAAGAGGGTGTCGACCTCGTAGGCGACGATGGCCTCGGCGGTGGCCCGGTGGTCGGGGCCCGCGGCCATCGGTATCTGGACGCCGCCCAGCCGCTCCAGGATGGAGAAGAAGCTGATGAAGCTGCCGTACATGCCGCCGCAGTAGAAGAGGTTGGCGGTGCGGTCGCGGGCCGGGTCGTAGCCGGCGGCGAGCAGGCCGCGGGCGGCGGCGTGCATCTGGGTGTCGTAGTCGTCGTAGCTGAAGAGGGACAGGGCGGGGGCGCCGGTGCTGCCGCCGCTGCGGAAGTACAGCTCGGCGTCGCCGCGGGCGACGTCGCGGTTGCGTTCCTGGACGGCCGCCTTGTCCAGCAGCGGGCCGGTGGGCGCCGGGAAGTCGGCGGCGCGGGCCAGGTCGTCGAGGCAGGCGGTGGTGGCGAAGCGCTCGTCGGCCTGGACGGCGACGCGGCGGCTGTAGCGCTGGAGGGCGTAGACGCCGTCGTGGGGTTCGCCGGAGTAGCCGGCGGTCATCGCGCCGACGGGGGTGACGCGGGTGGCGCCCGCGGCCAGGACCGTGGCGGCCAGCTCCGCGACGTCGGTGCGGCTGCCGGCGATGCCGGCGGTCTGCAGGTAGCGGCGCATGGGGCGCAGGGCGCCGATCAGGCCCTTGCGCGGCAGGGGCTTGACCCACACGCTGCGGTGCAGCGGGGAGGCGGTCAGTGCGGGCCGGGTGTCGGCCATGACGCGCCAGGAGCCGTCGGGGGCGGCGATCACCCGGGTCAGGCCGAGGTGTTCCTCGAGGCGGGCGATGAGCTCGGTGGTGGTGAGCTCGGCCTCCTCCGCCGGGTCGAGGTCCTCCGCGGCGGCCGGGGGCATCCCGGCGAGGACGGCGGCGAAGCGCTCCGCGAAGGCGAAGACCTCGTCGGCGTCCTCGGTGTCGAGGTAGACGACCTGGGGGCTGGAGCAGGCCTGCTGCTCGAAGAGGCACACGTCGGCGGCGAGGGCGGCGAGGGTCTCCCCGTCGGCCCACGCGTCGCGCGTGAGGTAGGCGAAGGAGATCTTGTGGCCCCACTCGACGAGCCGGCAGCCGGCCGGGACGTGGGCGGCGACGCCCTCGACGGCCGCCTCGCCGCCCCAGACGGCGACGGCGTCGGCCGGGGCGCACATGAGCTTCAGCCAGTCCTGGCGGCTCGACGAGAAGCGCAGCACGATGACGCGCTCGGCGACGGCCCCCGTGGGGTCGAGGGCGGCGAGCTCGGCGAGGAGGTGCTGGGCGAGGAGGGTGTCGGCGCTGCTCGTCTTGAGGACGTTGACGTTGCCGGCGAGGAGGCCCTCGATCAGGCTGAGGGGGGCGACGGTCGCGGCGTTGCCGGGGGCGATGTGCGCGACGAGGCCGACGGGGGCCCACGCCTCGTAGACGGTCTCCTTGGCGTCGGGCCGGTTCAGGCGCTGCGGGGCGGTGCCGCCCAGTTCGCGGCGGAGCTTGCGGCTGAGCGCGTCGCGGCCGAGGAAGGCGGCGAGTTCGCCGAGGAGGCCGTCGGCGTCCTCGCCCTCCGGCAGGTGGGGGGCGAGCCGGGCGCGGACGGGGTGGGCCGGGTCGCGCAGGGCGTTCGCGAGGCCGTCGCAGGCGGCCAGGACGGTCTCGGTGTCGAGCGGGGACGACAGGGCCTGCTCGACGGCCGCGGGCAGGGTCGCAAGGCGTCGGGCGGCCTCGTCGTCGCCGATGAAGGCGCCCTGCCAGTAGTGGTGGTTCATGGTCTCGGTCATGACATTCCCTTCATCAGCTCGGCGGCGGCCACCGCGCAGCTCTTGTTGCGGCTCACTCCGGCGCGGCCGTGGATGGTGAACCACGGGGTGTCCAGCTCGCAGCCGCACTCCTCGCCGGGGAGGAGGGAGGCGAGGTCGCCCATGACGACGCTCTGGGCGGGCACGGAGGTGATGTACGGGGAGACGAGGTGCAGGTAGCCCTTCTCTCCGTACGGCAGCGGTTCGAGGGTGCGGGTGGAGCGGATGAACACCCGGGACCACACCGGTGCGTGCAGGTTGTGGTGGGAGCACTCGATGTAGGGGATGCAGTGCTCGACGGAGCCGAAGGTGTCGCGGATCCGCTCGGAGGGGACGCCGAGCTGTTCGGTGACGCGGGCGTAGAGCTCGTGCTTGCCGATCTGCTGGTCGGTGTGGCCCTTCCAGCCGCCGCCCAGGATGATCAGCGAGCCCTCGGGCAGCTGCAGGGGCGGCAGGCCCATGGCGCGCATGCGCTCCAGGGTGAACCAGAGGAAGGCGGGGAAGCCCAGGATCCGGACGGGGGCGTCGTCCTCGGCGAAGCGGCGCAGCGCGGCGATGCAGCCGAAGGGGTCGAACTCGTGGCCGCCGCCGGTGTTGCGCAGGGCGTACTCGACCTGGCGGGCCGGGGCGAAGTCGCACAGGTAGTTGTCGGTGAAGGACGTGCCCAGCTTGAGGTCGCGGGCCGGCTCGTAGCTGTAGAGCAGGTAGTTGACGGGCTGGTCGGGGGTGATCCAGCCGTTGCGCTCGAAGATGCGGGCGACCATGCGCTGAGCGGAGCGGATGGTCCACTCGTCGAAGAACATCTGCGACTTCTGCCCGGTGGTGCCGGACGAGGTCAGGTGCAGGTGGACGTCCTCGCGGGGGATGGACAGCACTTCGTGGCGCTTGAAGAAGTTGGCGTGGACCAGGGGCGCGCCGTAGGGCGCGTCCGCGGCGGTGGCCGTGTGGAGGTCGCGGAAGAACGGGGAGCGCTCGCGGTGCCAGGCGTGGCTCTCGGCCATGGCGGCGGCGAAGAGCTCCTCCTCGGCGGGGCCGGAGGTGTAGGGGTCGGTCAGGTCGCACAGGCGCTGGACGTGTGCCAGCGCGTCCGGGTCGGGGACGGTGACCGGGGCGAGATGGGGGTTGAGGGGGGTGGTGAGTGTCATGAGGCAACCTCGCGTGAGGGCAGATACGTCGACGCCCAGGCCGATACGTAGGAATCCAGGAAGGGCTGCAGGGCCGCGTCGGCGACCAGGCCGCGGAAGTCGATCTGCTCGGTGGTCCGGGACATCACGACGTAGTCGTGGAAGCCGTCGCCCTCCCGGCGCATGGCCGGGTAGAGGGCGCTGGGGATGAAGCCCTGGGCGAGGCCGGCGGAGAGCAGGTCGTGCCGGTCCAGCGGGAGCAGCGCCTCGACGTAGCCGGCTCCGGCGCGGGTCAGGGCGCGGGTGATCGGTTCGAGGTGGGCGGCCGCGACGGCCGGGCCGGGGTGGCCGGCGACGAGGGCGCAGTAGCCGCCGGCCCGGTTGAGGCAGGCGTAGACCTCGAAGCTCCCGTCGCCGGGGACGAGCAGCACGTTGGGGGTGTGCAGGGGGTAGAACCAGTGGGCGGCGTCGGGGAAGCGCTCGCGGAAGCGGCGGCGGACGAACGCCGGCGCCTCGACCATTTCCAGGTCCGCGGCCGCGGGTCCGGCGGGCGCCGGGGCGGGTGCGGTGGCCCGGGTGTGCGCGTAGCTGACGCCCAGGCTCTGCTCCGCGGTGCGCAGCAGGGGAACGAGCGGGGCGGGCACTTCGGCGACGGGGGCGCGGCGTTCCAGCACGCCCGGCGAGTAACGCGCGTAGAGCGCGAGGCTCTCGCGGCTGTGGACGTCGACGGCGTTGGGCAGGACGCCCATGGGGCGGAAGCCGTTGCGGGCGACGACGCGCTGGGGTCCGGCGCTGACGGTGCGGACCGTGGCGTAGACCGAGTCGAGGCGGCCGGCGTCCAGAGTGCGTCGGCACAGGGCCTCGGTGAGCAGGCCGGCGAGCCCCGAGCCGCGCTGGTCGGGGTGGACGGCGAGCCCTTCGAGGCGGCCGAGGCGGCTGCCGGGCTCGCTGTGCACCGCGGCGGAGCCGGTGAGGGCGCCGGTGCGCGGGCAGCGGGTGACGAGCCAGAGGGTGTGCGGGTCCTCGATGAGGCGGGCCATCACGGCGGGGTCGGTGCCGAGCGCCGTGGGGTAGTGCGGGCCGTAGACGGCGTAGTAGAGCTGGCGCAGTTCGGCGATGTCGCCGGGGGTGGCCTGCTCGGCGGCTGGGGCGGGGACGGTCACCTCGCGCCTCCCGCGGCGGCGCCGGCCGGGACCGGCGTCTGCGCCTCGGGGCCGGCGTTCCCGGCGGCCGGGGCGGGCTCCTTGAGCAGGGCCAGGGCGCAGGCGGCAGGGACCAGGCCCACGGCCTGGATCAGGCACAGGGTCTGGGGCGAGAGGTGGTCGCCCAGCAGGCCGAACAGCAGCGAGGCCAGGGGAAAGGTCGCGCCCAGCACGGCCTGCATGACCGCGAAGAAGGCGGGCTTGTCGGCGGTGGGCACGAGGCGCTGGAAGAGGGCCACGAAGCGCACGCCGATGACGCCGACGCACCAGCCGGTCACGGCGAGGCTGCCCGCGATGACGGGCCGCTCGCCGACGAGGCCGGGGACGGCGAGGGCGAGGGCCATCGCGCCGAGGCAGGCGGAGCCGACGACGGTGGGCCGTCCGGGGATGCGGGCGCCGGTGAAGGAGCCGATGAGGGTGCCGGTGCCGAGGGCCGCTTCGAGCAGGGCGACCGTCGCTCCGTCGCCGTGCAGCACCGACTTGGTGTAGAGCGGCATCACGATGAACACGGCCGTGGTGAAGAGGTTGGCCGCGGTGAAGCAGATCAGGATGGCGCGTACGAACGGCAGGCCGGCGAGGACCTGGCGCAGGGTGCGCGGTCCGGCCTCCTCGCCCGCCCCGGCCCCGGCCTCGCCCTCGCCCGTGGCCGGGGTGCGGAAGCGGACGGTGGCGATGAGCACGGCGGCGGCCGCGTAGGCCGCGGCGCACCCGGCGGCGAGGCCGGGGATCCCGGCGCGGTCGACGATGAGGGCGCCGAGCAGGGCTCCGCCGAGGCTCGCGAGGGACTGGGTGGACAGTTCGAAGCCGGTGGCGGCCTCGATGTCCTCGTCGTCGACGAGTTCGGGGACGGAGGTGGTCAGGCAAGGGTCGAAGAAGGCCTGGCACGTGGCGAGCGCGAGGGTCGCGGCGTAGGCGGCCGCGATGGGCAGGTCGCTCGCGTACGCCCAGACGGCGAGGGCCGTGGCCGCGACGGCGGCGCCGCCGGCCGCGGTGCGCAGCACGGAGCGGTGGGCGAAGCGCCCGATCGCGCGGGCGACGAAGGGGGCGAGGGCCACGGCGGGCACGGTGCTGACGGCCATGAACAGGCCCGAGGCGAGGCCGTTGCCGCCGGAGACGGCGTAGGCGACGAGCCACCAGGAGACGCCGACCTGGAACATGCGGACGGCGGCCTGGGTGAGCACCTGGCCGAGCCACACGGCGCCGAAGGCGCGGTTGCGCAGGACCAGCGGCAGCCGGCGGCCGGTGCCGGCCGTCGGGGCGGCGGTCATGCCGTGGGCCTTTCGTCGATGACGCGGACGAGCTTGCCGGAGCGCTGGTTGACGGTGAGGTCGCGGTGGCGCACCCACTCGACGGACAGCGGGTGGACGAAGCCGGTGGCGACGGCGTCGGGGTAGAAGGGGCGGGCCTCTTCGAGCTCCGCCACGACGGACTTGGCGAGGACGCCGAGCCCGGCCGGGTCCTCGGAGCCGGGGTCGTCGGGCGATACGGCAAGGCGCAGGACGAGGCCGTCGCGGCCGTCCCAGCGGCGGACGACGAGCTGCATGCCCACGACGCGGCCCTCGGTGTCGGCCGCGGCGACGGCGCTCTGGGCGTCCTGGGAGTACAGGGAGACGGGGCCGACGCGCACGCCTTCCTCGGCGCGGCCGAGGATGCGGAAGACGCCCGCCTCGGGGTCGGTCCACTCGGCGCGGTCGCCCGCGGGGTAGCGGATGACGGGCATGAGGCGGCGGAAGAGCTGGGTGACGACGACGCGTCCGGGGCGGCCGGCCTCGCGGATGGGCTCGTCCGTGGCGTCGTCGAGGATCTCGACGACGGTGTGCGGGGTGAAGGCGCGGTGCGTGCGGGCGTCCGCCGCGCCGGGCACGGGGCGGCCGAGGAGGCCGGCGTCGACGCTGGCGTAGCCGAGGGTGCGGGGCTCGGCGTTGGGGAAGGCGCGGGCCAGCAGGCGGCGCTGGTCGTCGAAGAGGGCCTCGCCGCCGAAGAACAGCAGCTCGACGGAGGGCAGCTGCTCGCCGTCGGCGATCAGGTGCTCGGCCAGGCGGCACAGGGTGGTCGGGGTGCCGGCCACGATCTGGGCGGCGAAGTCGCGCAGCGTGGGGACGGTCGTCTCCAGCGGGGCGCCGCCGCCGATGGGCAGGCGCACGCTGCCCACGGGGGCGTGGGAGAGGGAGTCGAGGATGAAGAGGAAGCTGGCGTAGAGCTCGCCCGCGTAGAAGAGGTCCGCGACCCGGTGGCCGGGGCGCAGCCCGGCGTCGACGAGGCCGTGGCCGAAGGCGGTCACGAACTCCCGCCATTCCTCGCGGGTGTAGCAGGAGAATTTGGGTGCGCCGGTCGTGCCGCCGGTCTTGAAGACCGAGGCCTCGTCGAGCGGGGCGGTCAGGACGCGATTGCCGTGGAGGGTATTGGCGGCCCAGAAAGCGCTCTGGTCCACCACCGGCAGATCGGTGAGGCAGTCCACATCCGGCGGAAGGTCCGCGTAGAGGTCCGCATAGAACGGGGAGTTGTGACGGACATAACGTATGAGGTCCGATAGCTGATGGACGGGCATGCTGCCTTTGCCTAGCTCAGGGAATGAGGGATGGGGGTTCCGGCCGGGCGGGGCCAGTGCGCTCGCCGCCCTCCGGTTGACTGTTCAACGAGAACGCGTGCACCACGCACTCGTGAAGCGCCGGCGGTCCGCCTGACGCGCGGTCACAATGATGGAACACGGCCGAACGTACTGCAAAATCGGTCGCCCTCGGACGGGTTCGGATGGCTGGAAACAGCGGCGATTCAGCGGTGTTGCAGCTCACACCCGGACACCGTTCGCCACCGCGAACAGCATCGCCCCGAGCGCGGGCGCGAGAAACGGGCCGGACGGAGATTGGCCGGAGCACCCCGCCTGGTGACCACGGGTAACAGCTGCCTGCCGGCCAGCTCACAGCCCCGCCCGGCGGCCGCGAAGAGCGCGCACCCCTTACCAAGTTGACAACTTCCACGGCGATGTGTGGACCAGCCACGCATGGTGTGTGAACGTTGCACAAGGACAGCGGATCTCGTCAGGAAGTCACCGGGAACTCGTCAACGAGCATTTCCCTGCGGAGCGTCGGCGGCTCCGCGAACGCCCGCACGCATCGTGCCCGGCCTTCTGCGAAAGCATCCCACCCCCGACTTCCACCGCTCCGTCATGCATCCGCACTCGCCCGGACGAACGGAATTGAGACGCATGCGTATTAACGAATCAGTAGCCCTCGTCGGCATCGGCTGCCGCTTCCCCGGCGGTATCGACTCCCCCGAATCCTTCTGGGACTTCCTGGCCGGCGGCAAGGTATCCGTGGAATCCACACCGGAGGACCGGTGGCGCGCCTACACAAAGATTAGCCCGGAGTTCACCGAGGCGTTGCGCAGAGCCGAACGCCCCGGCAACTTCATCGGGGACATCGACGGTTTCGACGCCGAGTTCTTCGGTATCGCGCCGCGCGAGGTCGAGCTGATGGACCCCCAGCAGCGGCTGGTGCTGGAAGTCGCCTGGGAGGCACTGGAGCACGCCGGCATGGCGCCCCGCTCGGTGGCCGGTTCCGACGCCGGGGTCTACATCGGCACCTGCTCGGACGACTACGGGCGCCGGCTGCTGGAGGACCTGCCGCGGATCGAGCCGTGGACCGGCATCGGCGCCCAGCTGACCGGCATCGCCAACCGCGTCTCGCACGTGCTGGACCTGCACGGGCCGAGCTTCGTGCTGGACTCGGCCTGCTCCGCCTCCCTGGTGGCCGTGCACCTGGCCTGCCAGTCCCTGCTGGCGGGCGAGACCTCGCTCGCGCTGGCGGGCGGCGTGAACATCATCCTCTCCCCCGCCTACACCCTCACCCTCGAAGCGGCCGGCGCGCTCTCCCCCGACGGGCGCAGCAAGCCGTTCGACGCGGAGGGCGACGGCTACGGCCGGGCCGAGGGCTGCGGGGTGCTGGTCCTCAAGCGGCTGTCGGACGCGCAGCGCGACGGCGACCGCGTACTGGCCGTGATCAAGGGGTCGGCCGTCGCGCAGGACGGCCGGACCAGCGGCATCATGGCGCCGAACCCCGACGCGCAGCGCGATCTGCTCCGGCTGGCCTGGGAGCGGGCCGCGGGCCTGGACCCGGCGACGGCCGGCTACATCGAGGCGCACGGCACCGGCACCCGGCTCGGCGACCCGGTCGAGGCCTCGGGGCTGCACGCGGTCTTCGGCGCGGGCCGCGCCGCCGACAAGCCGTGCTGGATAGGTTCGGTGAAGTCCAACATCGGGCACGCCGAGCCCGCTTCGGGCGTCGCGGGCATCATCAAGGCGACGCTGATGCTGCAGCGCGCCGAGATGGCCGCGACGGTCCTCACCAGCGAGCCCAGCCCGGACATCCCGTGGGAGGAGTGGGGGCTGCGGCTGGTGACCGAGCACCAGGTCTGGCCCAAGGGCGACACCCCGCGGCGCGCGGGCGTCTCGGGGTACGGCTACGGCGGCACGATCGGCCACGTCGTCCTGGAGGAGGCGCCCGAGCCGGCCGAGGAGAGCGGGGAGGAGCCGCTGCCGAACGTGCCGCAGCTCTTCCCGCTGTCCTACCGCTCCCGGGCGGGCGTCGCCGAGTACGCGTGCCGGCTCGCCGACTGGCTGGAGCGGCACCCCGACACCCCGCTGCGCTCGGTCGGCCACACGCTGGCCACCCGCCGCTCCCACCTCGACCACCGGGTCACGGTCGTGGCGGACGGCCGGGCGGAGCTGGTGGCCGCCCTGCGGGCCGTCGCGGCCGGGGAGACCGAGGAGCAGGAGCAGGACAACGTCGCCGAGGGCACCGTCCGCCCGGGCTCGGGCGACGGGACGGTGTGGGTCTTCTCCGGCCACGGCTCGCACTGGTCCGGGATGGCCCGCGAACTGCTCGCGACCAACGCGGTGTTCGCGGACGTCATCGACCGCCTGGAGCCGGTGTTCCGCACCGAACTGGGCTTCTCGCCACGGCAGGCCGTCGTCTCCGGGGACTTCGAGGCCGTCGACCGCGCCCAGTCGATGATCTTCGCGGTGCAGGTCGCGCTCGCCGAGGTGTGGCGCTCCTACGGCCATCGCCCGGCCGCCGTCATCGGACACTCCGTGGGCGAGATCGCCGCGGCCGTCGTCGCCGGGGCGCTGTCCCTGGAGGACGGCGCGCGGCTCAGCGGGCGCCGGTCCTCGCTGCTGCGCCGGGTCGCCGGCAAGGGCGGCATGGCCATGGCGGGCCTGCCCTTCGAGGAGGTGGCCGCCCGCCTCGAAGGGAACGCCGCGGTCTGCGCCGCGATCGCCTCCTCCCCCGCCTCGGCCGTGCTCTCGGGCGACGCGGAGGCCGTCGCCGCGCTCGTACGGGACTGGGGCGCGGACGGCGTGCCCGTCCGCAACGTCAACTCCGACGTCGCCTTCCACAGCGCCCACATGGACCCGCTGACGGAGGACCTGCGCGAGGCCCTCGCGGACCTGCGGCCGCGCACCCCGCAGGTGCCCCTCTACAGCACGGCGCTCGACGACCCGCGGGCGCAGGTGCTCCACGACGCCGGCTACTGGGTGGCCAACCTGCGCAACCCCGTCCGCCTCGCCCAGGCCGTCACCGCCGCCGTCGAGGACGGCCACCGCCGCTTCCTGGAGGTCTCGCCCCACCCGGTCGTCTCCCACTCGATCGGCGAGACCCTGGCCCACCTGGACGTGACGGGCGGCCACGTCGCCCACACCCTGCGCCGCAACCAGCCCGAGCTGCGCACGCTGCTGCTGAACCTGGCCTCGCTGCACAGCCACGGCGCCGAGGTCGACTGGAGCGCGCAGTACCCGGCGGGCCGGATCGCGGAGCTGCCCCCGATCGCCTGGCAGCACCGCCGCTACTGGACCGACGCCGTGCTGCCCGCCGGCGCCGTCGTCGCCCACGGGCACGACGTCACCGGGCACACGCTGCTGGGCCCGCCGGTCGACGTCGCCGCCTCGACGCCCCTGCGCATCTGGAACACCTATCTGGACGACGCCGTCCGGCCGTTCCCCGGCGGGCACGCGCTGCACGGCACCTCGATCGTGCCGGCCTCCTCGATCATCCACACGTTCCTGGAGGCGGCGCCCGGGCAGGGCGGCAGCAAGGCGCTGTTCGACGTCTCGCTGAAGTTCCCCGTCGCGCTGGCGATCCCGCGCGAGGTCCAGGTCGTGCAGGAGGGGCTGACGCTGCGGCTGAGCACCCGTCCGGCGGGCCCGTCCGGCACCTCCGGCCCCGGCAACTGGCTGACCCACACCACCTCGTCCACCATGGCCGCGGACGCCCCGCCGTTCCCGGCCGGCATGCTGTCCGTGACGCCGCCCCGGGACCTGACGGCGGCCGACCCGTCGGTCGTGATCGGGCGCCTGGACGCGATCGGCGTGGAGGGCATCGCCTGGCCGTGGACGGTCGAGGAGCTGCTGACGGGCGACGGCGTCATCCGCGCCCGGGTGCACGCGCCCGCCGTGCCCGGCGACCAGGTCACGTGGGCGCCGCTGCTGGACGCGGCCCTCGGCATCGTCCCGGTCATCTACGGCGGGCCGCCCACCGTGCGGATGCCCGCCCACATCCGCGAGGTCCGCGTGGTGGGCGAGGCCCCCGAGACCGGCTGGGTCGACATCCGGCTCGTGGACCCGGCGACCGACACGGTCGACATCGTCATCAGCGACGAGCAGGGGCAGTTGCGCGCGTGGCTGCCGGGCACCCGCTTCGGGGCGCTGCACGAGAACGGGGCGGCGGCGGACGACGACGCGACGGCGTCCGGCGGGGAGCCGCTGTCCGCGGACGGCGCGGCGGCGTCCGCCGAGGACGACCCGGCGCGCTGGCGGGAGCTGCCGGCGGACGTGCTCGCCGCCCGGGTCGGCGAGGAGATCACCGGCCGCCTGGCGCGGGAGATGAAGATGCCGGCCGGTGAGCTGGACCCGGAGCGGCCGCTGACCGACCTCGGGCTCGACTCGGTGATGTCGATGCGGGTCTGCGCCCAGCTGGAGAAGCTGCTCGGCGTACGGCTGCCGGTGACGGTGCTGTGGAACTACCCGACGGCGAAGGGACTGGCGGGCTACGTCACCTCCGTCCTCGCCCCGCAGGACGAGCCGGCGGGGACCCCCGCCGCCTAGCGGCCGGCGCAGGACGGACCGCACAGGCGGCTCGTGCACGGCCCGGCCGGGTCGTGCACGAGCCGCCGTGCGGTCCGGCAGCCCTTGCGGCGGACGGCTAGACCAGCGGGGTAAGGAACCGTTCCGGCTGACAGGCCTCGCAGGGGTGGGCGTTGCGGGTGAGGAGCTCTTCGCGGGCCTGCGGGGTGGACATGGTCCTCTCGCCCCCCTTCGGTACCCAGCATCCGGCGTGATGCAGCTCGTGCATGTTGCGGCCGGAGCCGCGGTGGGTGGTGACCGGCCACACGGCGTGCTCCATGTCGGCCCGGTACGGCGGCCGGCCGTCCCCCGCGCGGTGGCCGCTGGAGTCGGTCGGGTCCTCCTCCAAGTACTCCTCGTCGGTGAGGAGTTGCAGGACCACGGCGCGGACCCAGTCGCGCGGGTCCATCCCCGACTCCTGCGCGGCCGCCGCGATGAGGGCGAGTTCGTCGTCGCTGAAGAGCTGCTCCATGCCGCGCGACGGTAGCAGCGCGGGGGGCCCGGCGGGGGGTGGTTGCGCAGGTCGCGGTACCGGTGCCCGGAGTACCCCCGCGGTGCCGCGCAGCGGTTCCCGGCGGCCGGGAGATTAGCCCGAAGGAGTGATGTCGAGGGGTGGTCCGGCCGGCCGGTGCCCCACCGTGACGGACGGGCGGCCGTCTCCCCTAGGCTCCGGGAGGCGCCTCCCACCACATCAGAGACAGAACCGGACGAGCGGTTTCCGGGTAGCAGGAGTCCGGCTGAAGATCCCGAAGCGTCCGGATCGCACGGCGGAACTGACGCGCCAAAAGCTTCGGGCTTCCAAACGAACAGACCGGATGGTTCGGTACCGCTGTCAAATGATCTCGGTACCCGTACCGGTACGGACCGTGCTGTCCACGCTGCCCTCCGCACCCATGCTGTGACTGCGCCCTGGGGTTCGGGGCGTGCTCGTTCTACGGGAGGAAGCAGTGCCCAAAACACTCAATGGGGAGGACACCCCGTTGCACGGGGCGTCGGTGGAACCGCCGGAGGGGTCCGTGGGCATCAGAGCCCGCGTCGAGATCCCCGTGCAGCGGGCCGACGGGGCCTGGACGCCCGGCCAGATGGTGACGTTCACCGGCCTCGGCGACGGCCTCGAGCACGTGGCGGTGCAGTTCGGACCGATCGCGGACGTCCCGCTGGTCCGGCTGCACTCCGAGTGCCTGACCGGCGACGTCTTCGGCTCCGCGCGGTGCGACTGCGGCCCTCAGCTGACCGAGTCGATGCAGCTGCTCGCCGCCTCCGGCGGCGTCCTGCTCTACCTGCGCCAGGAGGGCCGGGGCATCGGGCTCTACAACAAGCTCGACGCCTACCGCCTGCAGGACCAGGGCCTGGACACGTTCGCCGCCAACCGCGAGCTGAACTTCTCGGACGACCTGCGGGACTACCGCTCGGCCGCCCAGATGCTCCAGGCCCTCGGAGTGACGCGGGTCAGGCTGCACACCAACAACCCCGACAAGGCCGCGCAGCTCGCCTCGTACGGGATCGAGGTCGTCGAACAGATCCGTACCGGAATCTTCCGTAACGAGAACAACGACCACTACCTGCGCGCCAAGGCCGAGTACGGCGGCCACTCGATCGAACTCGTGGAAGGAACAGCGTGATCCAGCACCGGGGACCCATCAGCGGCATCGCGGCCTGGCGGGACGCCTACGTCGCCACCGCCGGCTACGACAACCAGGTCATCTGCTGGGACCAGCGGACCGGGACGGCCATCGCCCGCTCCTTCCACGACCACCTGGCCAACCAGTGCTCGTTCTCGCCGGACGGACGCCACCTGGTGACCTCCTCCAGCGACTACACCGCCCGCCTGTGGACGGTGCCGGACCTGCGCCTGGTCGCGGTCCTCGCCGACCAGGAGGACGACGTGGAGATGTCCGTCTTCCACCCGTCCAAGGAGCTCATAGCCACCGCCTCCCGCGACCACCGGGTACGGGTCTACGACTTCACGGGCAAGCTCGTCGCCCGCTTCACCGGCCACACCGCCGACGTCATCTCGGTGGAGTGGGCCCGCGACAGCGACGAGCTGATCTCCTCCAGCGACGACGGCACCATCAAGCGCTGGTCCCTGGAGACCGGCGGGCTGATCGCCGACCTCGACATGGACGGCATCGAGACCGACACCATCGCCATCTCCTCCGGCGGCACCATCTTCGCGGGCAACGACGAGGGGCAGATCATCGTCGTCGGCCCCACCGAGCGCACGGTCTTGCCGGCCCACGAGGCGGGCATCAAGCGCCTGGTCCTGGACGACGCCCGCAACCTGCTGGTCAGCCTCAGCTACGACCGCACCATGCAGCTGTGGGACGTCGCCTCGGGCGTCCCCGAGCGGCGCGACACCACCGCCCTGCCCGACGACGTCTGGCCCCGCTCCTGCGCCTTCGCCGGCGGCTCCCGGCTGGTCTTCGCGACCTTCGGCGCCGGCTACCGCGGCTACGACTACGAGGGCCGGGCCTGGGACGCCGCCGAGGTGCCGCCCACCCAGGGCGTCAACGCCGTGCTGCCCACCGCCTCCGGCACGCTGACCATCGGCGACGCGGGCATCGTGCACCGCGGCGACACCGGCGTCGTGCACCACGAGGGCGAGGTCGTGGCCCGCACCGGCAGCCTGTGCAACTTCCTCACCCCGCTCGGCGGCCTGGTGCTCTCCGGCGGCCAGCTCGGCAAGGTCTTCGACGCCCTGACCGGCCGTGAGCTCCACCAGCACCGCTCCCCGCTCAACTGCGGCGCGGCCTTCGAGCGCGACGGCGCCTCCTACGCGGTCGTCGGCGCCTACACCGGCGAGGGCCTGCTGCTGCGCCTGACCGGCGCCGGCGAGGCCGAGCACGTCGAGGACCTGCCGCTGCACACCAACGCCGTCAAGGGCGTCGCGGTCTCCGGCGACCTCATCTTCTCCGTGGCCGCCGACGCCTCCGCGACCTGGTACCGCATCTCCGACCTCAGCAAGGTCGCCACGATCGAGGACGCGCACGACCGGATCGCCAACGGCTGCGCGGGCCTGGGCGAGGGCTGGTTCGCCAGCGTCAGCCGCGACCTGAAGCTGCGCATCTGGGACCCGCAGCAGCGCGCCCAGGTGCTCGACACCCCGCACACCCACTCCATCAAGTGCGTCGCCGCCTCCGGCGACGGCCGCGTGGTCGCCGCCGGCGCCTACAACGGCCGCATCGCGCTCTACGACCGCACCGCCGGCGAGTGGACCGCCGTCGTCCGCCCGACCACCGCGGGCATCTCGTCCCTGACCTGGGACGCCGAGCGCAAGGCCTTCGCCGCGTCCTCCTACGACGGCCAGGTGTACTACACGCCCGGCGTCTAGCACGGGCACCCGCACCGGTCGCGGGGGAGGCGAGGACTGCTCGCCCGCCTCCCCCGCGACCGCCCCATGTCCGGACCCGCCGCAGCACGAGCAGCAGCACAAGCACCACCAGCACCAGAACACGACAGGACCGTGCACCGATGGGCGCAAGCCACTCCATAGCCGACCGGTATACGGTCGAACGCACCGAAGCCGCACCGCTCGACGAGGCCCTCTACGCCGCCGTCCTGCACAGCGACTTCCGCGACCACTACGCCGGCGGCCGCGACGTCTGGACCGGTGAGGAGGCCATGCGCCGGGCGCCGCGCCTGCTCATGCACGCCCTCCGCACCCGGACCGGCGCCGGCGCCCCCGCCCACGTGCTCGACATCGGCGCCGGCCGCGGCCGCGACGCCGGGCTCCTGCTCGCCGCCGGACACCGGGTCACCGGCATCGACCTCGTCGCCTCCCCCGAGTGGGAGGCCCTCACCCGCAGCCACCCCGGCCGCGCCCGCTTCCTCGCCACCGCCGCCCTCGACCTGCCCGGCACCGCGCAGTACGACGCGGTGCTGGACAACGGGTGCTTCCACCACCAGCACCCCGGCACCTACGGCACGTACCTGCGCCGCGTCCACGAACTGCTGCGCCCCGGCGGCCTCCTCACGCTCTCCGTCTTCCACGCGGCGGACGGCAGGGGCGGCCTCTACGCCAACGAGGGCAGCCGCCTCTACCGCGAGTTCACCGAGGCCGAGCTGACCGCGCTGGCCGCCTGCCACGGGTTCGCCCTCGTGACGGCCCGCCAGGTGCCCCGCGCCGTCGGGAACCTCACCTACCTGGTGAGCACGTTCCGCCGCGCCGGAGACCGCGTGCGGCCGACCGGAAGCCTCCTCCGACCGTCCACGGGAGACCAGTCATGACCAGCAGCACGCCGCCGGTCGTCCTCGCCAACCCCAACACCCTGACCGACCGGGCCGCGATGGGCCTGCCCGACGCCTTCGTGTCGCGCGGCCCGCAGTACCTCCTGGCCGGCCACCGCGACCTGCTCGCCGCGGAGCCGGAAGCCCTCGTCGCGATCGCGCAGGACCCCGCCGAGCCGTTCGCCCGCCGCCACGCCGCCGGCACCGTCCTCGGTCTCGTCGGCGACCCCCGGATCCGCCCCGAGGACCCGCCGATGGCCGACGTGCCGGCCGCCCGGGTCCGCCTCGGCCTGGAGCCCGGCGAGGTCGGCACGGTCACCGCCCGCTGGCGCCACGCCGGCGTCGAGGAGGAGTGGATCGCCAAGGAGTCCCCCGTCTACGAGGCGGACCTCGCGGCCTTCCGCATCGCCCTGTACCCCGTCACCAACGCCGAGTACCGCCTGTTCCTGGAGGACACCGGCCGCACCGAGCTGCCGACCACCTGGCGCTTCGGCGTCTACCCCGCGCAGCTCGCCAACCACCCCGTGTGGACCGTGACCCCCGAGGCCGCCGACGCCTACGCGGTCTGGCTCGCGGGCCGCACCGGCCGCGCCTTCCGGCTGCCGACCGAGGCCGAGTGGGAGTACGCGGCCTCCGGCGGGGACGGCCGCGACTTCCCCTGGGGCGACGACTTCCGGCCGGGGGCCGCCAACACCGTCGAGGAGGGCCCCCTGGCGACCACGCCGATCGGCGTCTTCCCCGCCGGCCGCTCCCCGTTCGGCGTGCACGACCTCGCGGGCAACGTCGAGGAGTACGTGGCCGACGACTACGCCGCCTACCCCGGCGGGCAGGAGATCGCCGACGACCTCGCCGTGACCCAGGGCGCCTACCGGATCGCCCGCGGCGGCAGCTTCACCCGCTTCGGCGACCTCGCCCGCGTCCGGCGCCGGCACGGCTGGTACAAGCGCGAGATCTACGCCATGGGCTTCCGTCTCGCGGAGACGGCGTGACGGCCCCGGGCGGCGCCACGCCCGCCGAACGGGAGGCGATGCGGCGGGCGCTCGCGCTCGCGGTGACCGCGCTGGGCCGCACCAGCCCCAACCCGGTCGTCGGCTGCGTCCTGCTGGACCCCGGCGGCGCCACCGTGGCGGAGGGCTACCACCGCGGTGCCGGCCACATGCACGCCGAGGTCGAGGCGCTGGCCGCGGCCGGGCACCGGGCGCGGGGCGCGACGGCCGTGGTCACCCTGGAGCCCTGCGCGCACCAGGGCCGTACGGGACCCTGCGCGGACGCGCTGCTCGCGGCCGGGGTCGCCCGCGTGGTGTATGCGGTGCCGGATCCCGTCCCCGGCCACGCGGGCGGCGCCGAGCGGCTGCGCGCCGCCGGGGTCGAGGTCGTCGGAGG
The DNA here is from genome assembly GCF_024519335.1 of Streptomyces telluris. Taxonomy (NCBI): domain Bacteria; kingdom Bacillati; phylum Actinomycetota; class Actinomycetes; order Kitasatosporales; family Streptomycetaceae; genus Streptomyces; species Streptomyces telluris. The sequence goes on along the minus strand of NZ_JANIID010000038.1, from coordinate 45,255 downwards.
CGTCCTGCGGGAGGAGGCGGAGCGGGCCAACGAGCTGTGGCTGACCGCGACCCGCCTCGGCCGGCCGTGCGTGACCTGGAAGTTCGGCGGGAGCCTCGACGGTCGCTCGGCGGCGCCCGACGGCACCTCGCGCTGGATCACCGGCCACGAGGCCCGCGCCGACGCGCACACGCTGCGGGCCACGCACGACGCGGTGCTCGTCGGCTCGGGGACGCTGCGGGCGGACGACCCGCACCTCGGCCTGCGGCACGGTGTGGAGGGCAAGCCGCCACTGCGCGTGGTGCTGGACCGCACCGGCGGCATCCGCCCGGACGCGCGCGTCCTGGACGACGCGGCGCCCACCCTCGTGGTCGTCGGCGAGTCGGCGGCCCCGCCCGTACTCCCCCACGGCCACGCGGTGCTGACCCTTCCCGAGCCCGGCGGGCGGCTGGACCTCACGGCGCTGGTGAAGGCGCTGTACGAGCGCGGGCTGTGCTCCGTGCTGCTGGAGGGCGGCGCCCGGCTGGCCGCGGAGTTCGCGGCGCAGGGCCTGCTCGACCGCGTCGTGGCGTACGTCGCCCCGGTGCTGATCGGCGGTGAGGGGCGCGCGGTGCTCGACGGGTTCGGCGCGGGCACCCTGAGCGAGGCGCTGCGCCTGAGGCTGGACGAGGTGGCCCGGCTCGGCGACGACGTCCGGATGGTGCTGCGCGCCCGCCCCCTCCCCGGCGGCCCGGAGCCGGAGGAGGTGTCGTGACCCCGCAGGTCGCGGTCGTCTACCACAGCAGGCGCGGCACCATGCGGGCGCTGGCCGAGGCCGCGGCCGCCGGGGCGCGGGCGCACGGCGCCCGGGTGCGGCTGCTGCGCGTCGCCGACGACGAGGCCGGCCCCGCGTGGCCGGACGAGGAGGCCCGGCCGGAGGACGTGCTGTGGGCCGACGGCCTGGTGCTGGCCTCCCCCACGTACTTCGGCAACGTCTCCGCGCCGTTCAAGCGGTTCCTGGACGGCACGACGAAGCTGTGGTGGGATGGGCTGCTGACCGACCGGGTGGTGACGGGGATGACGGCCTCGACCTGCCCGCACGGCGGCCGCGAGGCCACCTTGCTGACGATGTATCAGTCGGCTCACCACTGGGGGGCCTGGACCGTCGGGGCGGGCCCGGCCGGCCCCGGTGATCCGGCGGACCCCGCCGGTCCCGCCCGGCGCGGCGCGGGCGGCAATCCGTACGGGCTGGCGGTCACCGCCCTCCGCGACGGCGGCGTCGCGGAGCACGACCGGGACGCGGCCTGGGAGCTGGGCCGCCGGCTGGCCGGCGTGGCCGCCCGGGCGCGGTCCGGCGGCCCTCCCGGCCCGGACGCCGCGGCCCGCAGCCGGGTGACGGTCGTCCACTGCGCCGAGGACGAGACGGTCCGGCTGCTGGCGCAGGAGTGCGCGGCCGGGGCCCGGGAGCTCGGTGCCGAGGTGCGGTTGCGCCGGCTGACGGGGCCGGGCGTGCGGCGGGAGTCGGGGCTGCCCGGCCGTGCGGGCGGGGCCCCGGCGGCGGCCGCCGTCGACCCTGCCGACGTGGCGTGGGCGGACTCCGTGGTCTTCGGCACCCCGGTGCGGGCGGGCGCCGTCGCCGCGCCGCTGCTGGGCTTCCTGCAGTCGCTGGAGCCCCCGGCCGGGCCGGGCCCGCTCGCGGGCAAGCCCGCCAGCGGGTTCGTCTCCACCGCCCGGCCGCACGCGGGCAGCGAGTCGGCGCTCCTCTCCCTCCACCACGTGCTGCACCACTGCGGTGCGGTCGTGGTGCCGCCGGGCTACACCGATCCCGTGGTGTTCGAGGCCGGGGGCAATCCGTACGGCACGTCGCACGCCCGGTCGGCGGGGGTCCTGCCGACCGTCCAGGCGCTGGCGGCCGCCCGGCATCAGGGCAGGCGCGCAGCCCTGGCCGGCGACCGGCTGCGCGGCCGGCCCGTTCCCGGGGCCGGCCTCCTCGACACCCCCCTGGAGAAGGAACTCACATGACCGTGCAGCAGTACGACGACATCGGCGAGGCCTACGAGGGATTCAAGTCGCTGCCCATGGCCCGCTACCCGGAGTCGGACAGCTTCCTGCGGATGCTCGGGGACCTGAGCGGCAAGTCGGTCCTGGACCTGGCGTGCGGGACGGGCTTCTACAGCCGGCAGGCGAAGCTGCTCGGCGCCGCGGAGGTCCTCGGCGTCGACGTCTCCGACACCATGGTGGCCGCGGCCTGGTCCATCGAGAAGCGCAACCCGCTGGGGGTGCGCTACCTGGTCGGCGACGGCGCCGACCTGCCCCTGTTCGACCGGCACTTCGACGTGGCGACGGCCGTCTACCTCCTCAACTACGCCGACGACGCGGCCACGATGGAGTGGATGTGCCGGGGCGTGCACCGCAGCCTGCGGCCGGGCGGGGAGTTCTTCGTCCTCACCCAGGCGCCGGAGTTCCGCTTCGACGGGCCGCCCACGGAGAAGTACGGCTTCCGCTACGAGCAGGTGGGCGAGGGCGAGGTGGGACCGCGGGTGCGGGTCACGGCGCTGCTCGACTCCCCCGTCGAGTTCGTGACCAACTACCCGCGGCGCGAGGTGTGCGAGGGCGCGCTGTGGGCGGCCGGCTTCCGGGACGTCACGTGGGTGCCGCTGCAGGTGCCCGAGGACGGAGTCAGCAGGTACGGCGCGGAGTTCTGGGAGAACTTCCTCGCCAATCCGCCGCTGGCGATGCTGCGCTGCACGGCCGGCTGACGGCCGGACCCGCGGCGCGCCACCCCGGCGGCCCGGCTTCCCCTGCGGCTCCGGCGGCCATGACGGCCCCGGCGGCGGTCGTCCGCCGCCGGGGCCGTCCTGCGTGCGCGGTCAGAGCAGCCAGGGCCGGAAGTCGTCCGCGGGCGGCAGGCCGGAGGTCTCCCGGGCGGCCGCGGCGGTGCGGTGGATGTGGAACAGCAGGCGGACGGCCGCGCCGGGGTCGCCGAAGGCGACCTGCCCGTCGGGCTCCTCGCGCAGGGTCCGGTCGACGCGGGCGACGACGGTGCGCGGGCCGATGATGGTGGCGCCTGCGGAGAAGAGCATCCGCTCGACCTCGCAGTACGGCTCGGGCTCGGCCGCGGGGGCGGTGGAGGTGGTGATGACCGCGACGGGCTTGCCGATGAGCGGGGAGCCTTCGGTGGGCCACGTCAGCCAGTTGAGGAGCGTGCGCAGGGAGGTGGGCGGCGCGGCGGCCGTCTCGGGGGTCGTGATGACGATGCCGTCGGCGAGCGAGGCCATCTGGCGCAGGGCGTCGGCGACGGGGTGCGAGGGGGCGATGATCTCGCTGCCGGCCCGGGCCAGTACGGACGGCGCCGTGCTGACGACGAGCCGGGTGCCGGAGGCACCGGGGGCCGAGAGCGCGCGCAGCAGCGGGTCGCCGTAGGGGTCGTCGTCGGCCGGGGCGCTCAGCCCCAGCAGCAGTACGTTCTCCACGGTCGGACTCCTTCCTTGACGTGGTGCGTAGGGGGCCTCGGGGTGCTCAGGCCTTGGGGACGGGGGCCTTGGGGGAAGAGCCCCCGCAGGTGCGGGTGAGGTCGTGGGGGCCGGCCGGTCAGCCGGCCGGGGCGGGGCGCAGGCGTCTGGAGAGCAGCACGCCTGCCAGGGCGAGCGCCGCGGTGAGCGCGAAGGTGAACAGGAGCCCGGCCCGGGTGGTCGCGCCGTGCCGGTGGGCCGTGGCGACCGCGGCGCCGCCGATGCCGGAGACCAGGCCGGTGGCGAGGGTCTGGGCGAGCTGCAGGGAGCCGCTGACGAGGCCCTGCCGGCCGGCGGGGGCCTGTTCGAGGGTGTCGGTCGTGGCGGCATTGAAGGCGACGCCCATGCCGAAGCCGCCCACGGCCCAGCCCGCGACGGCGACGAGCGGGGGCACGGCCTCGGCGAGGACGGCGGCGGCCATGACGGCGAGCCCGGCGAGCAGGACGGCGAAGCCGAGGGTGACGCTGCCGGTGCGGCCCTGTGCCCGGCCGTCGCGCCGGGCCTGCCAGGCGGAGCCGGCGACCCACGTGATGGCGCCGGCGGACAGGCCGAGGCCGGCCGGGGAGGCGTGCACGCCGCGCAGTTCCTGCAGGCCGAGCGGGAGGAAGGCCTCGCTGCCGAAGTAGACGCCGCACAGCAGGAAGCGGATGCCGATGCCGGCGCCGACTCCGGCCCGTAGGCGGAGGGTTCCGGCGGGGGTGACCCGGCGCAGGGCGGGCACGGCGACGGCCGGGCCGGCGAGGGCGAGCGGGATCAGCAGGGCGAGGTTGTCAAGGAGCAGCGCCTGGAGGAAGAGTGCGGTGCCCGCGGTGAGGAGGATGCTCGCGGCGAGGGGGCTCCGCCACCAGGGTCCGGCGGGGGTGGCGGCGCAGGCGGCGGGGCGGTCGAGGCGGCGCAGGCCCGGGAGGGTGAGGGCGGCGGCGACGGCGATCAGCGGCAGCATGAGCAGGAACACGCCGCGCCAGCCCGCGAGGTCGGAGAGCGTGCCGGCGACGACGGGGCCGATCAGCGAGGGGATGGTCCAGGCCGAGGAGAGGAGGGCGAACATGCGCGCCCTGAGGTGTTCGGGGTAGGCGAGCCCGATCACGGTGTAGGCCATGCTCATGACAGCTCCGACGCCGAGGCCCTGCAGCGCGCGGCCGAGCAGGAACAGCGGCCAGGAGACCGCCGCGCCCGCCACCGCGCAGCCGGCGGCGAAGACCAGCGTCCCGGCGGCCATGGAGCGCGCGGGCCCGCCCCGGTCGGCCGCGCGTCCGGCGACCACCGTGCCGACGATGTTGGCGAGCATCAGGGCCGACAGGCCCCAGCCGTAGGCGCCGAGTCCGTGCAGGTCGTCCGCGATGCCGGGCAGGACCGTGGCCACGCCCAGGGATTCGAAGGCGACCATGCTCACGGACAGGACGACGCCGAGGGTCAGCGCGCGGCGGGCCCCGGAGAAGACGCTCTCCGCCGGGCCCTCCCCCGCCGTCGGCGACGGGGAGACGTCCGCACCGGGCGGCGCGAGCGGGCCGCCGGGCCCCTCCACCGCCTGGTTCACCTCCTGCGACACGACGACCTCCAGCACAACGTTTCGTTACGTTCCGGGACGGAATCAATTGCAGCTTACCTATACTGGCCGCATGGTGAACACCCCGAACGGCGCGGTGGCCGAAGCGCGGGAGACGCGCGAAGGCGGCCAGCAGCGCACAGGCAGGCCACGGGACGGCCGCATCGACGCGGCCGTGCCCGCCGCGGTGATGGAGATCCTCAACGAGTCGGGCTACGGGAACCTGACGCTCGAAGCGGTGGCCGCCCGTGCGGGGACGAGCAAGCCGGCCCTGCGCCGGCGCTGGCAGTCCCGCCAGCACCTCGTCGTGGACGCGCTGGTCACCACCGTGGGCGCCACCCCGACACCCGACACCGGCTGCACCCACTGCGACCTGATCGCCGGCATCGGCACGCTGAGCCAGGCCTTCGGCACCACGCTGGGGCGGCGCGTCCTGCCCGCCCTCGTGGCCGACCTCGCCGACCACCCCGAGCTGGAGAGCCTGTTCCTGGAGCGCTTCTTCCACACGCGCCGGGCCTCGACGGCCGAGGCGCTGCGCCGCGGCATCCGGCGCGGGGACCTGCGCCCCGACGCCGACATCGACCTGCTGCTCGACATGCTGGCCTCCACCACGTACTACCGGGTGCTCTTCGGGCACCTGCCGGTGACCGCGACGCTCGCGGAGGACGTGGTCGAGGTCGTGCTCAAGGGCGTCGCCACCGAGGCCTGGCGCGGGCGCCACAGCCACGGGGTGTTCGACGGCTTCTGACGCGCGGGGGCAGCGGAGGCCGGGCGCCGTGACGGCCCGGCAGGCACGAGGGGAGGGAGAGACTGTTGCTCAGCCGCGACAGCGAAATGACGGCCCTGGACGGGGCCTTGTCCGCCGCGGAGGCGGGCATGGGGGCCAGCCTGCTGCTGGAGGGCGGCATCGGCGCCGGCAAGTCGCACCTGGTGCGCGCCGCGCTGAGGACCGCCCGCAGCAAGGGCTTCGGAACGGTCTCCGCGCGCGCCAGACCCGGCGAGCGCGACCGCGCCCACGGCGTCCTGCACCAGATCCGCGACCAGCTGACCGGCCCTGCCGGAGAGCCCGGGAGCCCGCGGGGGGCGGACGGCACGGACGGGGCCGGGGAGGCCGCCGCGGTGCACCGCATGATCACGGCCGCCACGGCCGGCGCCCCCCTGCTGATCGCGATCGACGACCTGCAGTGGACGGACGCCCCGTCGCTGCACTGGCTCGGCTACCTGACGGCCCGCCTGGAGGGCCTGCCCGTCGTCCTGCTGGCCACCCTCGGCACGGACCGCCCCGACCTGACGGGCGACGGCGCGGGCGGGCAGGGCTCCGAGTCCGCGGCCGGCGTCGCCTCCTTCTTCCACCGCCGCGTGGTGCTGCAGGGCCTAAACGCCGACAGCGTCGGCTATCTGCTGACGTCCTTCCTCGGCGAGCCCGCGCCCGAGGACCTCACGCGCGCCTGCCGCACGGCCACCGGCGGCAACCCGCTGCTGCTCCAGGCCCTGCTGCGCGAACTGCACCGCACCGGCCTCACCTCCGGGGACCTCTCCGCCGGCCGTGTGGCCCGGCTGGCGCCGGTGGAGGTCGCCGAGACCCTGCTGACCCGGCTCGGCGGCTGCTCCCCCGAGGTCGGCGCCGTCCTCGACGCCGTCTCCATCGTCGCGCCCGGGGCGAGCGGCCCGCTCGTCTCCCGGCTCGTCGGCATCGGCGCCGGCGAGGCGGCCGACGCCCTCTACCGGCTGGTACGCCGGGGCGTCCTGACGGAGGGCCACGACGGCATCGGCTTCGCCCAGCCCGTGGTCATGGCCTCCTTCCGGGCCCGGATGCCGCCCAGCGAGCGGGCGCGCCTGCACGCCGAGGCCGCCAAGGCCCTCTACGCGGGCAGCGCCCCCCGCGAGCGCATCACCGCGCACCTGCTGCCCGGCGCCCCCGTGGGCGAGCGCTGGGCGCTGCGGCTGCTGGTGGACGCGGCCGACGCGGCGCTCGCGGGCGGCGCCCTCGCCGAGGCCCGGGTCTGCCTGGAGCGCGGCCTCGCCGAGTGCGGGCCGGAGGAGGAGCCGGGGCTGCTGCGCCGGCTCGGCCACATCGAGCTGGCCGACGGCCCCGAGCCCGCGGTCGCCCGGCTGCGCCGCACCGTCGACCTGATCCGGGGCGACACCGGGCAGCGGGCCATGGCCCTGCTCGACCTGGCCCAGGCCGCCGCCCTGACCGGCGACGTGCCGGAAGCGCTGCGGATCGTGGAACAGGAGGCGGGCGAACTCGACCGCGCGGGCGCCCCGAAGGAGCTGCGGGCGGGCTTCCGCGCCGTACGCGGCCTGCTCGAACTCCTCGAAGGCCGCGGCACGCACCAGGCGCCGCCCTCGACGTCCTCCCCCGCGCAGCTCAGCGAAGTCGCCCGGAGCCCGTGGGTGCGCCGGGCCGAGGCCGCGCTGGCCGCCGTGGGCGCCCAGTGGAGCGGCACCCGGCGGGCCGAGGCGCTCCAGCAGGCCCGCCTGGCGCTCAGCGAACCGGCCGCCACCGTCAACGACCACGCCCTGATGCGGCTGGGCCTCGTCCTCGTCCTGGCCCGCTCCGGCGCCGAGGAGGAGGCCCTGGACAACTGCGCGGCCCTGCTGAGCGCGGCGACCGCGGAGGGTTCGCGCACCGTGGCGGCGCTCGCCCGGGCCGTGCTCGCCGAATGCACCTACCGCGCGGGCCGGCTGACGGAGTGCCTGGACGCGGCGCACGAGGTGCTGGAGCGGGGCCCTGAGCCCGCCGAGCACGAGTGGCTGGGCTCCGCCATGGCCCGCGGCTGGCTGGGCAGCGCCCTGTACGAATCCGGGGACCTGGACCAGGCGCAGCGGGTCCTGCTGGAGCCCGGTCTGGAGGGCGCGGTGCCGGCGGTCACGCTGCCCGGCCTGCTGTTCCACCGCGGGCGGCTGCAGGTCGCCCTGGGGCGGGTCGGTCCCGGGCTGGCGGACCTGGAGGAGTGCGGGCGGCTGCTGCTGCACCGGGGCTGGACCAACCCGGCGCTGTGGCCCTGGCGTTCCGAGGCGGCCCTGGCGCACGCCCGGCTGGGCGACGAGGAGGCGGCCCGGCGGCTGGCCGGCGAGGAGCTGGCCCTCGCGCGGGCCTTCGGCGCGCCCCACGCGGTGGGGGTCGCCCTGCGCGCGGCCGGGCTGCTGGCTCCCGGCGAGGAGCGGGCGGCGCTGCTCACCGAGTCCGTCCTGCTGCTGCGGGAGGCGGGTGCGGCGCTGGACGAGGCGCGGGCGCTGCGCGACCTCGGGCGCGAGCTGATGCGCACCCGCAAGGCGCGCCAGGCCCGCGAACACCTGCGGGCCGCGGCCGCGCTGGCCGAGAAGTGCGCGGCGCACGTCCTGGTGCAGGAGCTGCGCCAGGACATGGTCGAGGCGGGGGCGCGCCCGCGCCGCGACACCGAGATCGGCCCCGCCTCGCTCACCCCCGCCGAGCGCCGGACGGCGCTGCTCGCGGCGGAGGGGCTCACCAACAAGGAGATAGCCGGGCGGCTGTACGTGACCCGGCGCACGGTGGAGATGCACCTGAGCCGGGTCTACCGGAAGCTGTCGATCTCCGACCGCCGCGCCCTGCGGCTGGTGACGGGCGATCAGCGGCCGCCGTCGCCCTCCGGTCCGCACCCGCAGCACGAGGCGGCGGAGTCCTGCGCGTGACGGCGGCGGCCGGTCAGGGGCGGACGGCGACCGCGTCGACCTCGAAGAGCATGCCCGGCAGGGCGAGCCCGGCGACGCCGAGCAGGGTCTGCGCCGGGGGCTTGTCGCCCCAGATCCGGCCTATGACCGCGACCAGGGCTTCGAGCTTGGCCTGGTCGTTGCCGACGATGTAGGTGCCGAGGCGGGCGACGTGGCTGTAGTCGAGGCCCGCGGCGGCCAGGGCGGTGCCCAGGTGGGCGAAGGAGAGCTCGACCTGCTCGGCGAAGTCGCCGGAGGTCACGTGGCCGTCGGCGTCGGAGGCGTACTGCCCGGCGACGAACACGAGGTCCGGCGACGGCGCGACGGCGACGTGGCTGTAGCCGAAGCCCGTGGGGTCGTGCAGGGCGGCGGGGTTGACGATGGTGTGGGACATGGTCACTCTTCCTCTGTGCGCTCGTGCGGGTCTATGAACGGGTCTGTGAACGGGTCTGCGTACGCGTCCGCGTACAGGTCTGCGTGCGGGTCTGTGGCGGATCCGGTGGTCAGGCGCGTGCTTGCGCGAACCAGCGGCGGGTGCGTTCGGGCACCTCGGGGACGTCCCGTTCCACGTTCTTCTTGACGTCGGCCAGGGTCTGCGCGGCGAGCTCCCTGCGCCAGGCGAGCTCGGCCCGGCGCATGGCCTGGTCGATCAGGCACCGGCTGCCGTCGGCGACCGGCTCGCCCAGCGGGCCCTGCTCACGGATCTCGGTGCAGCGGAAGGCCGGTTCGGGGCCCTCGATCGCCGTCACCACGTCCATCAGGGTGATGTCCTCGGGCGCCCGGGCGAGCCGGAAGCCGCCGCGGGGGCCGGGCACGGAGGAGACGATGCCCTCGCGCGCCAGCGCCTGCATCTGCTTGTTGAGGTACGCCGTGGGCAGGTCGTAGAAGGCCGCCAGGCGGGCGGCCGGCACCGCCTGCTCCCCGCCGGCCCAGGCCAGGTTGAGGCAACAGTGCAAGGCCCACTCGACGCCACCGCTCATCTTCATGACCTGGACACTACATAACCTGGATATCCAATGTCCAGGATTCGTACGCCGACCGGATGCACCCCGCCCCCGATCCGTTTGAAGGAGGCGGCGACCGGAACATAACTCTCCGTCAGATCCAGTGGAGAGGACCCTTCGTGAGATGTCGCCGGGCGTGCCGCCGGGCCGCGGGAGTGGCGGTCGCTCTGGTGCTGCTGACCGGCGGGAGTCCGGCCGCGCCCGCCCCGCAAAGCCTCCGGTGGGGGCCGTGCCCGGCGGAGGTCGCGGCGCCCGCCCGCAGCGGCCTGCAGTGCGCCACGGTCCGGGTGCCGCTGGACTACGCGGCACCGGCCGGCCGCAGCGTCACGATCGGCATCTCCCGGCTCGCGGCCACCGGGCCCGGCCCCCGGCGCGGGGTGCTGCTGCTCAACCCGGGCGGCCCCGGCGGCCCGGGGACGCCCATGCCGCTGTGGTTCGCGGCGCACGTACCCGCATCCGTACGGGCCGGTTACGACCTCATCGGCTTCGACACGCGCGGTCTGTTCACCAGCACCCCGGTCTCCTGCGGTCTGAGCGCCGCGCAGCTGCGGCACGCGCCCGTGTCGATGCCCCTCCCCCACCGGCCCTTCGCCGCCACCGCCGAACTCCACCGCAGCATCGCGCAGTCGTGCGCCCGGAACGCCGGCGACCTGCTGCCGACCATGTACACGGCCAACACCGTCCGGGACATGGACCGCATCCGGCGCGCGCTCGGCGAGAAGCGCATCTCGTACTACGGCGTGTCCTACGGCGCCCACCTCGGCGCCGCGTACGCCACCGTCTTCCCCGCCCGCACCGACCGGGTGGTGCTGGACAGCGCGCCCGACGCCCGGGCCGGCTGGTGGAAGGCCCTGCGCGCCTTCGGGCCGGGAAGCCAGAAGCGCTTCCCCGACCTCACCGCGTACGTGGCCGGGCGGAACTCCGCCTACCACCTGGGCACGACGGCCGACGAGGTGTCCGAGACGTACGCCCGGCTGCTCGCGGAGACCGCCGCCCGCCCGAAGGAGGTCGGCCACTACGCCGTCGACGACAACGTCCTGCGCCAGATCACCCTGCAGGCCCTGTTCTCGGACTCCTTCTTCCCGCACCTGGCGGACGTGTGGCGGTTCCTCGCCCGCGCGCCCGGCGCTCCCGACGAGGCCGGGGCGGAGAAGGCCCTGGCCCCGCTGCAGGCGGCCGTCCCCCTGGAACCGCGGACCCAGCAGCTGGTCCTGCCGACCATGCTGGCCGTCCTGTGCCAGGACACCCCGTGGCCGCGCTCGGTGGCCGCCTACCGGCGGGCCCAGCAGCACGACGCGTGGCGCTATCCCGTCGCCGGGGCGATGACCGGGAACATCTGGCCGTGCGCCTTCTGGCCGTACCGCCCCGAGGAGCCGCCCGTGCGCATCGGCGACCGCGGCCCGCGCAACATCCTCATGCTGCAGAACCGCCGCGACCCCGCCACGCCGTACGCGGGGGCGCGGGCCGTGCGCAAGGCCCTGGGGCGGCGCGCGGTCATGGTGGACGCCGCCCAGGGAGGGCACGGCGTCTACGGGTTCACGGCCGACCCGTGCGCCGGCGACGCGGCGACGGCCTGGCTGACCCGGGGCACGCTGCCGCGCGCCGACCTCTCCTGTCCCGCGCGGCGCACGGCCCTCTGAGGTGACCGCCGGGCCTCAGCGCGGGCCGCCCTCGCGCTCCACCGAGGCGGTGAACCGCTCCTCGTAGGCCCCGGCCAGGTCCCGCAGCGCCTGCGGGCAGTCGCCGTTGTAGGAGGGGCCGTGCATCAGGCCCAGCGTCACCGGCTCCAGCCCGGCGAGCCGGCGCATGGCCGGGGCGGTGGCGGCCGTCAGGCAGGTCGCCCCGAAGACGTCCTCGGCGGCGACGGCCGGCCCGACGATCTCCTGTTCCGTGAGGGCGGGCGCGTCGCCGATGCGGGTGAAGAGGTCGCCGCAGAACAGGGTCCGCGTGGTCTCCTCGAAGAGCAGCCCGGCGTCCCAGCCGTGCGGCACGTGCGGGGTCTCCAGCCGCCGGACCCGCTTCCCGCCGAGGTCGATCACCTCGCCGTCGCCCAGCGGCACGGGCGGGCGGTCGGCCAGGTCGTTCACGGACACCAGGCAGCCCATGGCCCCGTGCGCCGCGCGGGCCCGCGGGGCGGCGGCGAGCCAGGAGTTGAGCGAGCCGCACTCGTCGGCCTCGACGTGCCCGAAGGTGATCCAGCGGAGGTTCTCCACCGGCAGCACCCGGGCCACGGCCTGCGACACGAGCGGGAAGAGCGACCGCAGCCCGCAGTGGAACAGCAGCGGTTCCTCGGCGTCGACGAGGAACTGGTTGAACATGAAGTCCGCGTCCTCGACGTACGTCGACAGCCGGTAGATGTCCGGCGCGATCTCCGTGACCCGGGTCTCCATGGGCACCGCCTCTCTTCCCCCGGCTTCGCCGGTACGGCGCCAGTCTGGCGCGGCCCGGGCTGTTGTCTCGGTACCGGCACCCAAATGCTCCGGGGCGTGTTACGGGGCGCTCCGTGATCCATCTGCCGCGCGGCGAACGGAATCGTGGAGTCCTGAACGTCCGGATGAAGGAGACGCGCCCCATGACCGACGCCGCCGACGGCCGCGCAGCGCCCCCCGCCCACGACGATCTGCAGTACGACCGGATCGGCGGGGACTACGAGCTCTCCAAGCTCCTGCCGCTGACCCGGTTCGTGGAGCGGCCCAGCGTGCTGGGCCTGCTGGCCGACGTGCGGGACAGGAGCGTCCTCGACCTCGCCTGCGGCACGGGCGTCTACAGCCGGCACGCCCGCCGGCTGGGCGCGCGGCGCGTGCTGGGCGTGGACATCTCCCCCAGGATGGTCGAGGTCGGCCGGGCCGCGGAGGAGCGCGAGCCGCTGGGCGTCGAGTACGCGGTCGGCGACGGCACCGAGCTGCCGCGGCTGGGCGACTTCGACGTGCTGCTGGCGGCGTACCTGTTCAACTACGCCGACTCCCCGGAGACGATGGGGCTCATGGCCCGGTCGTGCGCGCGCAACCTGCGCGCGGGCGGCGAGCTGCGGGCCCTCGTCGCCCACCCGGACTTCGACTTCGGCCGGCCCCTGCCGCAGAAGTACGGCTTCTCCTTCGAGCAGGCGGAGGACCCGGCGCACGACGGCCGGATCCGGGTCACGGCGCACACCGAGCCCCCGGTCAGCTTCACCGCCTACCTGCCGTCCGGGCGGGTGTACGAGGAGGCCTTCACGGCCGCCGGGTTCCGCGACTGCACCTGGAGCCCGGTGCGGCTGTCCACCGACGGCGTCCTGGAGTTCGGGCCGGAGTACTGGGACGACTTCACGGCCAACCCGCCGTGGGTGCTCTTCCGCTGCGTCAAGGACGCCGGGGACAGCCGCGGGTGAGCACGGAGACCGGGGCACGGCTCCCCATGGACTTCCTGCTGCCCGAGCGCCTCGACGACGTGCTGGAGGCCATGGCCGCCCGCGCGGGCACGGTCCCCGTGGCGGGCGGCACCGACGTGATGGTGCGCCTGAGCACGGGCCGCGAGCACCCCGCGGCCGCCGTCGACCTCACCCGGACAGCCTCCCTGGCCCGCTGGGAGCGGTCGGCCGGCGAGGTCCGGCTGGGCGCTGCGGTGCCCTACACCCGGATCATCGAGGAACTGGCCGCACCGCTGCCCGGACTCGTGGCGGCGGCCCGCACCGTGGGCTCCCGCCAGATCCGCAACCGCGGCACCGTGGGCGGCGCCCTCGGCACCGCCTCCCCCACCGGCGACGTCCACCCCGTGCTGCTGGCGTGCGGCGCGGAGGTGGAGCTGGTGTCCGTGCGCGGCGCCCGCCGGGTGCCGGTACGGGACTTCTACACCGGCCCCGGCCGCACGGTCCGCGCGCCGGACGAGCTGATCCGCGCGGTGCGGATACCGGAGGCGCAGGGCCCGCAGGCCTACGCCAAGGCCGGGCGGCGCGGCGCCGTGGTGATGGCGACCTGCTCGTTCGCCGTGGCGCTGTGGCCCTCCCGCGCGTGGGTGGGCACCGGCATCGGCTCGGCGGCGCCGGTGCCCCTGCCGGCCCTGGAGGCCGAGCGGTTCATCGCCGGGGAGCTCGCCGAACGGGGGCTGTGGCGGACGCGGGGGCCGCTCCCGGAGGGCGTGCTCCAGCGCTTCGGGGAACTGGCCGCGGCGGCGACCGCACCGGCCGACGACGTGCGCGGCTCGTCCGCCTACCGCCGGCACGCGGTGGCCGTGCTGGCGCGCCGGGCCCTCGGCCGGGTGTGGGACGACCACCGCGCGGACCGGCGGACGGAGAGGGAGTCATGCGCCTGACCTTGACGGTGAACGGCGAGCGGCACGACGTCGAGGGCGTGGCCGGGACGGAGAGCCTGCTGTACGTCCTGCGGCAGCGCCTCGGCCTGCACGGCACGAAGAACGCCTGCGAGCAGGGCCAGTGCGGCTCGTGCTCGGTCCACCTGGACGGGGTGCTGGTGTGCGCGTGCCTGGTGCCCGCGCCCCAGGCCCACGGCCGGAGCGTGGAGACGGTCGAGGGCATGGACGGCGGGGACGGGCCGCACCCGGTGCAGGAGGCCTTCCTCGCCTGCGGCGCCGTGCAGTGCGGCTTCTGCACGCCCGGCATGCTCAAGGCCACCGAGGACCTGCTGCGCCGCTGCCCCGACCCCGGCGAGGCCGAGATCAAGGACGCCCTCGCGGGGAACCTGTGCCGCTGCACCGGCTACCGGCACATCCTCGAAGCCGTCCGCCTGGCCGCCGACCGCACGCGATCCCTGGAGCCCCGCCCGTGACCCCGCACGCCCCGCACGCCCGCCGCGCTCCCGGGACGGTCGGCGACAGCGCGCCGCGCCCCGACGGGCCGCTGAAGGTCCGGGGCGCCTTCGCGTACTCCTCCGACCTGGAGGCGGAGGGCATGCTGTGGGGCACGACGCTGCGCAGCCCCCACCCGCACGCCCGGATCCTCTCCGTCGACACCTCGGCGGCGCTGGCCCTGCCCGGCGTCCGCGCGGTGCTGACCCACCGCGACGTGCCCGGCCGCAACCTGCACGGCTCGATGGTCGTCGACCAGCCGGTGCTCGCCGTGGACACCGTGCGCTACGAGGGCGAGCCAGTCGCCGTCGTGGCCGCCGAGGACCCGGCGACGGCCCGCCGCGCCGCGGAACTGGTGCGCGTCGCCTACGAGGTGCTGCCGCCGGTCACCGACGCCGGGGCGGCCGCCTCCCCGGACTCCCCCGCCGTGCACCCGGGCGGCAACCTCCTGCGGCACGTCCCCCTGCGCCGCGGCCGCGCCGCGCGCGGGGAGCCGCTCACCGCCGACGTGGTGGTGCGCGGCGTCTACGAGGTCGGCATGCAGGACCAGGCGTTCCTGGGGCCCGAATCCGGCCTGGCCGTGCCCGACCCGGACGGCGGGGTCTCCCTGCACGTCGCCACGCAGTGGCTGCACGTCGACCACGACCAGGTCGTCGAGGCCCTGGGCCTGCCGCGCGAGAAGGTGCGGCTGTACCTGGCGGGCGTGGGCGGGGCGTTCGGCGCGCGCGAGGACCTGTCGATGCACGCGCACGCCTGCCTGCTGGCGCTGCGCACCGGCCGCCCGGTGAAGATGTGCTACACGCGCGGCGAGTCCTTCGTCGGCCACGTGCACCGCCACCCGGCGAAGATGGCCTACGAGCACGGCGCCACGCGCGACGGCCGGCTCGTCTACGTCAAGGCGTCGATCGTCCTCGACGGCGGCGCGTACTCCTCCAGTTCCCCCGCCGTGGCCGGCACCGTCGCCACCTGCTCGCTGGGCCCGTACGAGGTGCCGGACGCCGAGGTGGACGTGCGCGTCGTCTACACCAACAACCCGCCGTGCGGGGCGATGCGGGGCTTCGGCGCCGTACAGACCTGCTTCGGCTACGAGTCGCAGATGGACCGGCTCGCCCGCGAGCTGGGCATGGACCCGGTGGAGCTGCGGATCCGCAACGCGGTCGCCGAGGGGTCGGCGGTGGCCAACGGCCAGGTCCTGGACCACCCGGCGCCGGTCGCAGAGCTCCTGCGCCGGGTGCGGGAGCGGCCGATGCCCGGTCCGTCGCTGCCGGAAGGCGGCCACCTGACCGGCACCACCTCGCGGGGCGAGTCGGTCGTGCGCGGCGTGGGCTACGCCGTCGGATTCAAGAACGTCGGCTTCGTGGAGGGCTTCGACGACTACTCCACGGCCCGGGTCCGGCTGGAGGCCGGCGGCGGGCAGGTGCGGGCGGTGGTCACCAGCGCGGCGGCCGAGGTCGGCCAGGGCGTGGTGACCGTGCAGGCCCAGATCGCCCGCACCGAACTCGGCGTCGAGCAGGTGGCGGTGGAGTTCGGGGACAGCGCCTTCGGCTCGGCCGGCCCCTCGTCGTCCTCCCGCCAGACGTACGTCACCGGCGGCGCGGTCAAGGCGGCGGCCGAGGCGGTGCGGGCCCGCGTCCTGGAGCGCGCGGACCGCCTGCTGGGCCGGCCCGGCACCGCCGCGGGCCTGTCCGGCGAGGCGGTGACCGGGGCCGGCGGGGAGGTGCTGTGCAAGCTGGCCGACGTGCTGGGCGACGAGGCGGTCGAGGAGACCGTGGAGTGGCACCACCGGCCGACGTTCCCTCTGGACCCGCGCACGGGACAGGGCGACTCGGTCTTCCAGTTCGCCTTCGCCGCCCACCGGGCGGTGGTGGACGTGGACGTGGAGCTCGGCCTCGTCCGGACGGTGGAGATCGCCACCGCGCAGGACGTCGGCAAGGCCGTCAACCCGCAGGCCCTGCTGGGCCAGATCCACGGCGGCACGGTGCAGGGCCTGGGGCTCGCGCTGATGGAGGAGATCCGGGTCGAGGGCGGCCTGATGCAGAACCCCTCGTTCACCGACTACCTCATCCCCACCGTCCACGACGTGCCGCCGATGCACGTGGACGTGCTCGAACTGGCCGACCCGCACGCCCCCTACGGCGTGCGCGGCGTGGGCGAGCCGCCGAACATCTCCAGCCCCGCCGCCGTGGCGGCGGCCGTGCGCGACGCCACCGGCCTGGCCCTGCCGCGCATCCCGCTGCGCCCGGAGGACGTGGCGGGGCTGACGGCCGCGGACGACGCCGGGGGGCGGTGAGCACGGTGCTGGGCATCGCTCCGGTGCTGCGCCGCTGGCACGCGGCGGGCGCCCCCTTCGGGCTGGCGACGGTGGTCGGGGTGCGCGGCAGCGCGCCCCGGCAGCCGGGCGCCGCGCTCGCCGTCGGCCCCGGCGGCGAGGTGGCGGGCAGCGTGTCGGGGGGCTGTGTCGAGGCGGAGGTCTACGAACTGGCCCGCCGGGCCGCCCTGGGGGACGGTCCGTTCCTGGCGGAGTACGGCGTCGGGGACGAGGACGCCTTCGCCGCCGGGCTGACGTGCGGCGGCACGCTGCAGGTGCTGGTCCGCCGGGTGGTGCCGGAGCGGGAGCCGCAGTGGGACGCGGTCCTGGCGGCCCTGGAGGCGCCCGGCGGACCGGGCGGACCGCTCGCGCACGTCACCTGCGTGGGCGGCACGCCGGAGCCGGGCGCCTGGCTGGCCGTGGGGCCCGCGGGGGTCTCCGGCTCGCTGGGCGACGCGGCGCTCGACCGGGCGGCCGCCGCGGAGGCCTCGCGGATGCTGGAGCGCGGCCGCACCGGGCAGGTGCGGGTGCGGGCGGGCTCCGCCGCCGCGCGCGTGTTCGTGCACTCCTTCCTCTCCCGGCCCCGGATGCTGGTCTTCGGCGCGGTGGAGTTCGCCCGCGCCCTCGCCCGGATGGGCAGGTTCCTCGGCTACCACGTGACCGTGTGCGACGCCCGGCCGGCCTTCACCACCCCCGAGCGGTTCCCCGACGCCGACGAGGTGGTGCGGGAGTGGCCGCACCGCTATCTCGCCGGGGCCGCCTGGGACGGGCGCACGGTCATCTGCGTCCTGACCCACGAGGAGCGCTTCGACGTCCCCCTGCTGCGGGCCGCGCTGCGGCTGCCGGTCGCCTACGTCGGCGCGATGGGGTCGCGGCGCACGCACGAGGACCGGCTGCGGAGGCTGCGGGAGGCGGGCGCCGGTGAGGAGGAACTGGCCCGGCTGCGCTCCCCGATCGGGCTGGACCTCGGCGGGTCCACGCCCGAGGAGGCCGCCGTGTCCATCGCCGCCGAGCTGATCGCGGTCCGGCACGGCGGGACGGGCCTGCCGCTGCGGGACGCGCACGGCCCGATCCACCGGGCCTCCGGCACGCCCGCGCCACCGGCCGCCCCCACCGCCTTCCCCGAGCCGGTCACGGCCGGGGCCCCGCCCACCGGAGGAGACCCCTCATGACCCAAGAGCGCACCGCCGCGCAGTACGACGTGATCGGAGCCCGCTGGGAGGACGCGCGGTCGCTGCCCACGGTCCACCCGGAGCGCGCGAGCTTCCTGGCCCTGCTCGGCGACGTGACCGGGCTGGACGTCCTCGACCTGGCGTGCGGCGACGGCTTCTACACCCGCCAGGCGAAGATGCTGGGCGCGCGGCGGGTGGTGGGCGCGGACGTCTCGGAGGAGATGGTCGCGGCCGCGCGGGCGGTCGAGGAGCGGGCGCCGCTGGGCACCCGTTACGTGGCCGCGGACGCCGCGGACCTGCCGGACCTCGGCCGCTTCGACGTGGTGACCGCGGCCTACCTCCTCAACTACGCGCGGGAGGAGGCGACGCTCACGGCCATGTGCCGCGGCGCGTTCGAACGGCTGCCGCGGGGAGGGCGGTTCATCGGGGTGACGCAGAACCCGCGCTTCTCCTTCGAGGGGCCGCTGCCCGACCCGTACGGCTTCGCCTTCGACCCCCTGGAGACCTCGGCCTTCGGCACCCGGATCCGGGTGACCGCGGCGCTGGAGCCGCCGATCACCTTCGAGACGTGCCTGATCCGGCCGCAGGTGTACGAGGCGGCGTTCGCGGCGGCGGGGTTCGCGAAGGTGTCGTGGGTGCCGCTGCACGTGCCGCAGGCGGTGCTCGAACGCTTCGGGGCCGCGTACTGGGAGGGGTTCCTGGCCAATCCGCCCATCGTCATGTTCGAAGCGGTCCGCTGAGGGCGCGCCGCCGGCCCCGGTGTCCGTGCGGGCACCGGGGCGGGGCGGGCGGTCAGCCGGCGGCGGCCAGCCGCGGCGGCTGAATGGCCGTCAGGAGTTCGTGGAGCCGGTCGAGCCCGTCGGGGCGGACCGAGTAGCAGATCTGGGTGCCGCGGCGGCGGGTGACCACGAGGCCGGCCTCGCGCAGCACCTTCAGGTGCTGGCTGATGGTCGGCTGGGTGACCTCGAAGAGCTCGGTGAAGTCACAGGCGCACGTCTCGGGTTCGGCCGCCAGCGCGCGCATGATGCCGAGCCGCACGGGGTGTCCGAGCGCCCGGAGCATGGCGACGTCCGTCTTGTCCTCCGCAGTGTCTCTCACGTTTGACAGGCTATCAAACAGCGCCTATATAGTGGATCTCCTAAATAGCAAATTGCCTATGTACCGCTGGTTCGGAGGTCCGATGACCGACAAGACCGAGGCGCCCGCCGCCGACCCCGCCGAGGGCGGCGTCCTCTCGCCGCAATACCGCGCGCTGTCCTTAGGGCTCATCACGTCCGTCACCCTGGTGGCCTTCCTCTGGCTGGGTGTCGCGACCGTCCTGCCCGAGGCCGCCGAGGACCTGGACGGGGTCCACCTCTTCGGCTGGGCCTTCACCGCCTTCATGCTCGCCAACCTCTTCGGCACCATCGCCGCCGGGCAGGGCGCCGACAAGGCCGGGCCCACCCGCCCCTACGTGCAGGCCTTCATCGTCTTCGTCATCGGCTGCGTGGTCGCCGCGGTGGCCACCAACTGGTGGATCCTGCTGGCCGGCCGCATCCTGCAGGGCCTGGGCGTCGGCGGCGTGCTGGCCCTGGCCTACCTGATCGTCGGCCTCGCCTACCCCGACGCGCTGCGCGCCCGGATGCTCGCCCTGGTGGCCTCGGCGTGGACCCTGCCCGCCCTGCTCGGCCCGGCCATCGCGGGTGCCATCGCCAGTGCGACCAACTGGCGGGTGGTCTTCCTCATCCTCGTGCCGCTGGTGCCGATCGCCGCGCTGCTCACCCTGCCGGCGATGCGCAAGCTCAAGCCCACCGGCGACGGCTCGCCGGGCGAGAACCGGCTGCCGCTGACGGTGCTGCTGGTGCTCGGCGTCGGCGCGCTGCTGGCCGGCCTGGAGAACCGCAACATCGCCGTGCTGGTGCCGCTGGTCGTGGTCGGCATCGCCATCACCCTGCCCGTGCTGAACAAGCTGCTCCCGGCGGGCACGCTCACCGTCCGCCGCGGCATGCCCGCCGGCATGATCGTGCGCGGCCTGGTCAGCGCCGCCTACTACGGCGGCGAGTCCTTCTTCCCGCTCAGCATGACCCGCGTCCTCGGCCTGAGCACGCTCGGCTCCGGCCTCGCGCTGTCCGCGGGCGCCCTCACCTGGGTCAGCGGCGCCTGGCTCCAGGCCAAGCTGGACACCCGCAGCGGCGGCAAGGGCCGGCACGCCCGCGTCGTCCTCGGCTTCGTCCTCCTGGTGGCCGGTGACGCGCTGATCGCCCTGGCCGTCGGCACCGACCTCAAAAGCGTCCCGCTCGCGATCGTCGGCTGGGCGATCGCCGGCCTCGGCATGGGCTTCGTCTACCCCGCCGTCACCACGATCGTCCTGTCGCTGGCCCCCAAGGGCAAGGAGGGCTCGGCGAGCTCCAGCCTGCAGCTGTGCGAGACGCTGTCCGTGGCCGTGATGACCGGCCTCGGCACAGCCATCACCGCGTACGGCTCCTCGCACGACTGGAACGACAGCCGCGGACTCGGCATCATCTACGTCATCGCCGCGGTGTGCGCCTTCCTCGGCATCGCCGCGGGACTGCGCACCGCCGTCCGCAAGTTCGCCGGCGACGGCGGAGCCGGGGACGAGACGCCCGCGGCCGCCGCGCCACTGCAGGAATCGGAGCGAACGGCCTGATTCCGCCCCGGCGGGGACCCGGTTCGGTACGCGGCGCGGAAAAGCTTCGGTCGCTGTACCGGGCCGGTCCGTGCTGTACGGGACCGCCCCGGCGGTGATGCTGGAGTGACCCGGGGCGAACGGCGCGCCGGATGTGCATCTCCGTGGGAGGCAGCCGTGCCCGAAGTGCTGAACTGCGATGTGCTGAACGACGAGACGTGGGACCCGTCCCCGGCGGGACACCGGGGCGGGGCCCGCGTCCGTTCCCGGGTCGAGATCCCGCTCCACCTGGCCGACGGCTCCTGGCAGACCGCGCACGTCATCACCTTCGACGGGCTCTCCGACGGCCTGGAGCACATCGCGGTGTCCTACAGCCGCGACCCCGGCGTCCCGCTGGTGCGCGTCCACTCCGAGTGCCTGACCGGCGACGTCCTCGGCTCGGGCCGCTGCGACTGCGGCTCGCAGCTGGACGAGTCGCTGCAGCGGGTGGCGGCGGACGGCGGCATCCTGATCTACCTGCGCCAGGAGAGCACGGGCGGCACGGACCTCAGCCTCTACGACAAGCTCGACGCGTACAGCGTCCAGGACCGCGGCACCGGCCGCGCCGGAACGGGCCACGGCCTGCGCCTGGCGGACGACGCCCGCGACTACCACGCCGCCGCCCAGATGCTCCGGGCCCTGGGCGTCTCCCGGGTCAGGCTGCTGACCAGCAACCCCGACAAGGTGCGGCAGCTGAGCTGGTACGGCATCGCCGTCGAGGAGCGGCTGGACTTCGCCGGCCGGCGCGGCGCGTGAGCCGCCGCACCCGGCCGGCGGCGCGCGGCCGCACCGGCCGCCTCAGACGGCCGCCCTGTCGCGCGCACCGCTCCGGACGTCCGGCCAGGCCCGCTCCACGGCGTGCTCGGAGCCTGCCGCTCCCCCGCTCTCCGGGAGCTCCGCGAAATACTCCGCCAGACCGGAGCGGCCCGTCACCGCCAGCTTGCGGTAGACGCGGCTGAGGTGCAGCTCGACGGTGCGCTGGGTGACGAAGAGCTTCCCCGCGATCTCGCGGTTGGTGAACTTGGCGACCGCCATGAGCGCGACGCGGCGTTCGGTCGGGGTGAGGGCGTCGATGCCCACCTCGGTCGGCCGCCGCGGCCGGGCCCCGGCCACCAGCAGCTCCTGACGGGCCGTCTGGGCCAGCACGGCGGCCCCGCACTGCTCGGCCAGCGACTGCGCGCGCCGCAGGTGCTCGCGCGCCTCGCCGAGCCGGCTGGACTTGCGCATCAGGATGCCGAGGTCGGTGAGCACCCGCGCCAGGTCCAGCCGGGCGGAGGAGTCCTCCAGCACCTCGACGGCCTCCCGCAGCGCCTCCTCGCCGCCCAGGCCCTTGGCCAGCAGCCCGCTCGCCCGCAGGGCCCGGCCGGTCGCCCGGCGGCCGCCCCAGTGGCGGGCGCGGGCGAGCTCCTCGTCGACGAGGACGAGCGCGGTGTCGCGCTCGCCGAGCGCCGCGTGCACGAGCGCGGCCTCGGAACGCCAGGAGAGGACCGCGGGGTTGAGCTGGCCGGCGTCGGCCAGCCGGCGGCCGCACTCCAGCAGGTCGGCCAGCCCCGCCTGCGGGTGGCCGCAGGCCACGCGGAGCCGGCCGCGGTGGAAGAGCAGGGCCGCGAATCCGGCGCCCTCGGGCACGTCGCCGTCCAGGGCGAAGTCGCTCAGGGCCCGGTTGGCCTCGCGCAGCTCGCCGGTCTCCAGCAGCGAGGCGACGACCGCCGCCACCGCCTGGCCGGTGCGGCTCCAGTGCCCGGAGGGCGAGGTCCCGGCGGGCTCCAGGGCGCTGCGGGCGTCCTCCAGGCAGCCGGGTATGTCACCGGTGCGGTAGCGCACTTCGGCGCGCATGCTGTGGGCGATGGTGAGCAGGGTGCGCGAGCCCTCGGCCCGCGCGCGGTCCAGCAGCGCCCGGCACTCGGACAGGGCGAGGTCGAGCTCGTCGGCGCGGGCGAGCACCTGCAGGGGCACGGTGCGGGTCGCGATGCGCCAGTCGAGGCTGGTGTGCTCCTCCTGCAGGGCCTGCCGGGCCTGGTGCACGGCCCGGTCGCGCTCCTCGCCGCGGCGCGAGGAGCGCAGGGCGGCCAGGCTCAGCCGGGTGTGGCGCTCGCCGGGCGTGGCGCCGGCCTCCAGCGGGAGCAGGTCGCCCACGCCGGCGCAGTCCGCCTCGACGGCCGCGTCGACGGCGTGGTTCAGCTCGCGCAGCAGGCAGCGCTCGGCCCGCAGGACGGCCGCGGAGGACTCTTCCGCGCTGCGGGCCTCCGCCATGCCTTCCAGGAGGACGCGCTCGGCCTCCTCGGGGCGGCCCAGGAGCTGCAGGGCGTGGGCGATGCACAGCCGGATGTCGGCGCGCCCGGCGGCGTCGGGCTGGAGGGCGAGCGCGCGCCGCAGGTGTTCGACCGCGGCGGCCGGGTCGGCGGCGAGCTCGATCTGGCCGAGGGCGCGCAGCAGCTTGGCCCGGCACAGGCCCTCGCACTCCTCCAGGCCGCGGTGGAGATAGGCCCGGGCCCGGTCCACGTCGCCGCGCTGGATCACCTCTCCGGCGGCCGTGCACAGCACGGAGCAGGTCCAGTGCAGGCCGAGGGTGCTGCGGACGCGCAGGAGCTGGGTGGCCACGCGCTCGGCGGGGGCGCCCGACTCGTGGAGGAGCTGGGCGGCGCGGGCGTGCAGGGCGTCGCGGCGGCTGGGCGGGATGCGGGCCAGGACCGCGGCGCGCAGGACCGGGCGGGCGAAGCCGACGACCGTCTCCTGCCCGGTGAGGGCGCCGGCGCGGACGAGGGCGTCGACGATGTCGGCCGCGCCCAGGGCGTCCAGCCCGAGCAGCCGGGCGATCATGGGGGTGGTGGCGGAGCCGTCGAGGACCGCGGTGGCCTGGAGCACGGAGGCGGCGCCGGGGTAGGCGCGGTCGTAGCGCGGCAGCAGGGTGTCGGCGACCTCCACCGGGGCGAGTTCCCCGATGCGGCGCGCGGCGTCGGCGTCGGGCCGCAGGCCGTGCAGGCGCATGACGCGGAAGAGGGCTTCGAGGAGGTAGGGGCTGCCGCCGGTGGCGGTGCGGCACGCGGCGACGAAGCGGGGGTCGGGCGCGGCGTCGGCGGCGTCCGGGACGGTGAAGGTGTCGGCGGCGATGCGGGCGGTGTCCTCGGTGGTGAGGTCCCGTAAGAGGACCCGGTGGCGGAACGAGGAGAGCACCTCCGCCAGCACCGGGTCGCCGGGGGTCTCGCCGAGGGCGACGGTGGCGACGAGGGCGACCGGGGTGTTCTCCAGCCGGGCCATCAGGTAGCCGAGGCAGCGCAGGGACGCGGTGTCGGCCCACTGGAGGTCGTCGATGGCCAGCATCAGCGGGGTGCCCGTGGACAGCAGCCGGGCGAGCGGGTGGACCGCGCCGGATCCGGGCGCGGCGTGCGGGGCGTACGGCGCGGGGCAGTTCAGGTGGGCCTCCCAGGGGGCTGGGGCCCCGCCTCCGGGGCCCTGCTGCCCCGCGCCCGCGCCGTCCAGGATGCTCCGGGCCCCGGCCATGAGCTGCTGGGCGATGCTGTACTCGACGTCCTGCTCGGAGGCGCGGGCCCGCGCGGAGAGCAGGTGGAGGCCGTGCTCGCCGGCCTGGTCCATGGCGTGGCGCAGGAGCCTGGTGCGCCCCATGCCGGCCGTGCCTTCGATGAGGATGCTCTGGCCCCGGCCGTCACCGGCGGCTTTCAGGATGTCGTGCACGCGCGTGCCCTCCCCGTAAGGCGGCGGGGCCGTCCCGGAGCTGCATGCCACTCCCCCGGGTCCCCCGTGTGACGGCCCGGTCTTTGCTGCCGTGATGCCGTGGGTAGTGATGTGTCTCAGGAGGCCGGACCGTGAAGTCGATGAAGACGTTAACTCGTATGAACAAGTTGACCAATAGTTGGTTCACCGTAGCTTATGGCGACACAAGAAGTGACCCTAACTTGAGAGTTGGGGCATTTCAACCGCATGCCGAAGCCACGGACGCCGCGCGGTACGCAGCGCCCGTGGCTCGGCAGAGCACGGCTCTCGTGGGGGTTCGGGGGTGGGGCCCCGGCAGGCGCTAGGCGCGCCTGGTGCCCTGCTCCAGCTCGCGGAGCTGGCGGATCATGTCGGCGGCCATCCGCTTCCCCTCCGGGGAGAGCGCCGCGAGGTCGCCGCGCAGGTACACCGCGCTCACTCCGGCCTCGGCCATGGCCTGATCCAGCTCGCGGCCGGCCAGCACCTCCTCGTCGATCATCCGGCGGGCCACGTCGTCCTCGGTGAAATAGGAGACGGGCACGTCGAAGTACGTGGCCATCGCGCGCAGGTGCCGCAGCGTCGGGTTCGTGCGCTCCCCGCGGTGCAGCTGCCACAGATAGACGCTGGAGAAGGTCTCGCCGGACTGGGCGGCTATCTCCGCCGCCAGCTTCTTGTAGGACGGCTTCCCGTTCTCGCTGGGCCCGGCACGCATCTTGAGCAGGTGGTCGAGCTTCTGCGCCACCGTCAGCCGGCGCCGGCCCGGACCGTCCCTCTCTTCACTCATCGTCTGCCAACCCCCCTCTGCACGGCACCAGTTTAGGCACGACGGGCCTGGTCCTGCGCCTCCGGGCCCCGCCGCGCCCCGCCCCGTCCCGCTGCGCCGAGCCGTCGTCTGCGCTCCTGTTCCTCGCGCGCCCGCCACGCCTCCTCGTCCGCCGGGGCGGCGACCGGGGCGCCGGGCGCAGCCATCCTGATCTGCCGGTACCCCGGCACTCGCTCGCTGTGATCGGACATGCACTCAGCATGTCGCGCAAGGCCGCTCCCGCGCAGGAAAACGCCCTTCCCGCCGTGCGCTTTCCCGGTGCGGACCGCCCGGGTACGGGCCGCGTGCCCTGCCGGTGCCGGGCCTGCGGGCCGGCCGCTCACCCGCTCCCGCCGCGCAGCAGCCGGGCCGCCACGCCGAGGTCCGCGACCAGGCCCGCGTACGCGTCGGCGCGGGCCCGCTCGTCCGCGCGCAGCACGGCTGACGGGTGGATGGTCGCCACGAGCGTGCCCTCGCCCTCCCCGTCCCCGTCGCCGTCTCCGTCGAGTGACGGCATCGGCAGGGGGATGCCACGCTGCTGTGTCACCCGGAAGGAAGATCCGAGCAGGGACTTGCCGGCGGTCGCGCCGAGGGCGACGACCACCTCCGGGCCGATCAGCCGCAGCTCGGAGGCGAGCCAGGGGCGGCAGGCGCTGATCTCGTGGAGGTTGGGCGCCTTGTGGATGCGGCGCTTGCCCCGCGCCTGTTGCTCGAACTTGAAGTGTTTGACGGCGTTGGTGACGTACGCCTGCGCCGGGTCGATGCCGGCCTCCGCGAGCGCCCGGGTCAGCACGCCTCCGGCCGGGCCGACGAACGGCTCCCCCTTGCGGTCCTCCTGGTCGCCCGGCTGCTCGCCGACGAGCACCACCCGGGCGGAGGCCTCGCCGGAGCCGAAGACGGTCTGCGTGGCCTCGCGGAACAGCGGGCAGCCCCGGCAGCCGGCCGCGGCGTCCCGCAGGCCCTGCAGGTCGGCTCCGCCGGGAACGAAGGGGCTCGCGTCGTAGTCCTCCGGAGCGGGCATCAGCCTCCGGCCGCCTTGCGGAACTCGGTCATGAAGGCCGCGCAGAACGCCTTGAGGTCGGCCGGTTTGCGGCTGGTGATCAGGGTGGCGGGGGCGCAGGTGCAGACCTTGACCTCCTCGTCCACCCAGGTGCCGCCCGCGTTGCGGATGTCGGTGCGCAGGCTCGGCCAGGAGGTGAGGGTGCGGCCGCGCACGACACCGGCCTCGACCAGGGTCCAGGGGGCGTGGCAGATCGCCGCAACCGGCTTGCCCGCGTCGAAGAAGTCCTTGACGAAGGAGACGGCCCGCTCGTCCGTGCGCAGGAAGTCGGGGTTGGCGACGCCGCCCGGCAGGACGAGCCCGTCGAAGTCCCCGGCCCGCGCCGTGACCACGTCCTCGTCGACGGCGAAGGTGTCGGCCTTGTCGAGGTGGTGGTAGGCCTGGATGCGGCCGGTCTTCGTCGACACCAGCCGCGGCGCGCCGGCGGCCTCCAGCACGGCCCGCCAGGGCTCCGTCAGCTCGACCTGCTCGACACCCTCCGGTGCCGCCAGGAATGCGATCCGCATGGTCATGAAGCGTCCTTTCCGTCTTTCCGCCGGTCCGGAGGGTCAGTCCGGCAGCACGATCAGTCCGGCAGTTGCGGCAGCACCTTGCTGCGGTAGAAGTCGAAGAAGCCGCGCTGGTCGGGCCCGATCTGGTTGACGAAGACGGTGTCGAACCCGGCGTCGGCGTACGCCGTGATCGCTGCCAGGTGCGCGTCCACGTCGTCCCCGCAGGTGACCGCTTCGGCGACGCGCTCCACCGGAACCAGCTCATTCGCCTGTTCGAAGTGCCGGGGCGTCGGCAGGATCTGGGGCAGCTCCCCGGGGAGCTGTTCGTTGGCCCACAGGCGGTGCGCGGTGCGCACGGCCTCCTCGCGGTCGGTGCCCCAGCACACCTTCAGCCCGCCGAAGACGGGCTTGGCGCCGCCCCCGCTGCGCCGGAAGCGGTCGACGGCCTCCGCGTCGGGGGCCATCGTGATGAAGCCGTCGCCGATGCGCCCGGCCAGCTCGGTCGCGGTCGGCCCGAACGCCGAGACGTCGATGGGCACGGGTTCGTCGGGCACGGTGTACAGCCGGGCGTTCTCCACGGTGTAGTGCTTGCCGTGGTGGCTGACCTCGCCGCCCTCGAAGAGGAGCCGCATCACCTGGACGGCCTCCTGCAGCATCTCCAGCCGGATCGCCGCCTGCGGCCAGGCGCCGCCGAGGATGTGCTCGTTGAGCGCCTCCCCGCTGCCGACGCCGAGCCGGAAGCCCCCGCCGAGCTGGACGGCGGCCGTGGCCGCCGCCTGGGCCGTGACGGCCGGGTGCAGCCGCATGACCGGGCAGGTGACGGCCGTGCGGACGGGCAGGGAGGTGGCCTGCGAGAGCGCGCCGATCACCGACCAGACGAAGGGGGCCTGGCCCTGTTCCCCGTTCCACGGATGGAAGTGGTCGGAGATCCACAGGGAGGTGAAGCCCGCCTGCTCGGCCATGCGCGCCTGTTCGACCAGGTCGGCGGGGCCGTGTTCCTCGGTGGAGAGGAAGTAGCCGTATTCCGTCATCGGGGTGTGTCCTCCTGGAGGGCGGGGCTTCGGACTCCTGGGTAACCGCAACGGGCGGCGGGGAAACACCCGGTCTCAGTCCCGGCGCCGCCGCAGGAGCGTCCGGACGGCGGCGGCCGTGCCGAGCAGGGCCGCGGCCGGGAGCAGGAGGGGGTGGCGGGCGAGGGCGGCCTGCGGGGAGCGCGCGTGGGCCTCGGCGTCGAAGACGCCGTGCGCGCCGTAGTCGCCCCCGCCGGTGTCGTCCACCGGCTCCCACAGGTTGTGCGGCCGGTCCGCCCGCACCTGTTCGTCGGTCTGCTGCGCGTCGATGCCGGTACGGGCCAGGTAGCGGTCCAGGAGGGCGGGGGCCGCCTTGTCGGCGAGGATCGTGGCGACGGTCGAGGCGCCGACGTAGTACTGCTTGCGCCGCGGGTGCGCGGCCGCGTGGACGACGGCGCGGGCGGCGACCTCGGGCTGGTAGACGGGCGCCACGGGCCGGGGGTGGTTCGGCAGCCTGGACAGGACCCAGGAGAACTGGGGCGTGTTGACCGCGGGCATCTGCACGACCGTCACGCGCACGTTGCTGTGCCGGGCGAGCAGCTCGGTCCGTACGGCCGAGGTGAAGCCGTTGACGGCGTGCTTGGCGCCGCAGTAGGCGGACTGCAGGGGCACGGAGCGGTGGCCGAGCGCCGAGCCGACCTGGACGATCGTGCCCGCGTCGCGCGGCAGCATCCGGCGCAGCGCGGCCCGGGTGCCGTGGACGCAGCCGAGGTAGGTGACGGCGGTGACGCGCTCGTACTCCTCCGGTTCGATGCGGGTGAAGGGGGCGAAGACGGAGACGAAGGCCGCGTTGACCCATACGTCGATCGGGCCGAACGCGTCCTCGGCCGCGGCCGCCGCGGCCTCCACCTGGGCGTGGTCGGCCACGTCGGTGGGCAGCACCAGGGGCTTCCCGCCCAGCTCGGCGACCTCGGCGGCGGCGGCCGCCAGCCCGCCGTCGCCACGGGCCAGCAGCGCCACCCGGGCGCCGCGCCGGGCGAACAGGCGGGCCGTCGCACGGCCGATCCCGGCGCTGGCACCGGTGATGACGACGGTCTGGTCCATGGGGCTCCCTTCCCGGGGGCGGGTGGTCACCGGAGTCACCCGACCCGGTACGGTTCGGCGCGGCCGGCGAGCAGGACCAGGCCGTGCCCGGGTGTGCCGTCCGCCCCGGGGCGGACGCTTCCCCCGCCCGGGTCGAGGGCTCCGGAGAAGAGCATCGACTCGATCCTGGTGTGGTCGTGGAACCACTCCAGGTGGCGCAGGTTGGGCACGGCGGCCGCGGCGTGCGCGTGGGCGTGCGGCGCGCAGTGCCCGGAGATCTGCAGGCCGGCCGCCTCGGCGAGCGCGGCGGCCCGCAGCCAGACGGTGATGCCGCCGCAGCGGGTGGCGTCGGCCTGCAGGCAGTCCACGGCGCCGGCGGCGAGCATCGCGCCGAAGTAGGGGAGGGTGTAGCCGTACTCGCCGGCGGCCACGTCGGCGGTGACCGCGTCGCGGATCCCGGCGAGGCCGGCCAGGTCGTCGGAGGAGACGGGCTCCTCGAACCACAGGACGCCGTGGGCGTCGAGGTGCCGGGCCGCGCGGACCGCCTGCTTGCGGGTGTAGGCGCCGTTGGCGTCCACGTAGAGCTCGGCGTCGTCGCCGATGCTGCGGCGGGCGCGGGCGACGCGGTGGCGGTCGCGGTCCTCCGCCCCGCCCCGGTCCTCCCCGATCTTGACCTTGACGCGGGGGATGCCGAGCTGCTCGGTCCAGCCGCGCAGCTGACGGTCCTGGCCGGCGTCGTCGTAGGTGGTGAAGCCGCCGCTGCCGTAGACGGGCACCTCGGCGCGGCTCGCGCCGAGCAGCCGCACCAGGGGCAGGCCGAGGAGCCGGGCCTTGAGGTCCCACAGCGCGATGTCGACGGCGGAGAGGGCGCCGGCGACCAGGCCGGGCCGGCCGGCGTTGCGCACCGCGCGGCTCATCGCCTCGTTGGCCGCCGGCACGTCGAAGGCGCAGCGGCCGGTGACGACGCCCGCGAGCTGACCGGTGATCACGTCCGCGGTGGCGGGTGCGCCGTAGGTCCAGCCGGTGCCGGTGGTCCCGCCGGACCGGGCGGTCGCCAGGACCAGGGTGGTCGCGTCCCAGGCGAGCGTGCCGTCGGCCTCGGGGGCGTCCGTGGGGACGGTGTAGGCGGCGGCCGTGACGTCCTCGACGACCGGGTCGGCCGCGCCCGGGCGGGTCACCGGCGGGCTCCCGCGGGTGAACGGAGGCCGCCGCGCGCTCCGGCGGCCAGCCGGCCGGCGGCGCGGTCGACGAGCGCCATGATGGTCAGGGCGGGGTTGGCGCTGCCCTGGGTGGGGAGCACGCTGCCGTCGGTGACGAGCAGGTTGGGCACGGCGAACGTGCGCAGGTCGGCGTCGACGACGCCGCTGCCGGGGCCCGCGGCCATCCGGCAGCCGCCGACGAGGTGCGCGTACCGGTTGATCGTGATCACCTCGGTGGCTCCGGCCGCGCGCAGGACGTCCTCCATCACCGTCCGCGCCGCCCGGATGAGCATGCGGTCGTTGTCGCACTGGCTGTAGGAGAAGTGGGCGACGGGCAGCCCGTAGCGGTCCTTCTCCTGCGAGAGCGTCACGCGGTTGTCCGGCAGGGGCAGCAGTTCGCACAGCGCGCCCAGGGTCGCCCAGTGGACGTAGTCGCGCATGTACGTGCGCAGGTCCTCGCCCCAGTGCCCCTGGGCGGCCACGTGCTCGGCCCAGACGATGGGCAGCGGGGAGACGGTCTGCAGGGAGAAGCCGCGTTTGTAGGGCTTGGCGGGGTCGGTCTCGTAGAAGTCCTCGGAGGACACCTCGGGGGGCGGTGCCTTGTAGGCGCGCACCTCCTCGGCGAAGCGGCCGGAGGTCTGCGGTGCGCCTTGCACCATCACGTACCGGCCGACCAGGTCGAAGTCGTTGCACAGCCCGTCGGGGAAGCGGCGGCACGCGGAGTTCAGCAGCAGCCGGGGCGTCTCGATGGAGTAGCCGGCGACGGCGACCGTGCGGGCGCGCTGCAGCCGCTCCCTGCCTTCGCGCACGTACCGCACGCCGGCGGCCAGGCCCTGCCCGTCCAGCTCGATGCCGGTCACCATCGACTGCGCGCGGATCTCGGCGCCGTGGGCCAGCGCGTCCGGCACGTGTGTGATCAGGGTGGAGGCCTTGGCGTTGACCTTGCAGCCCTGCAGGCAGAAGCCGCGGTAGACGCAGTGCGGGCGGTTGCCGAAGGGGCCGTTGGCGATGGCGACCGGGCCCACCCGCGCCTCGATCCCCAGGGCGGCGGCCCCGCGCAGGAAGAGCTCGCCGTTGCCGCCGACCGGGTGCGGCGCGTGCGGGTAGGCGTGCGGGTCGCCCCACGGCCAGTACTGGCCGGCGACGGGCAGCTCCTGCTCGATCCGCTGGTACGAACCGCGCAGCTCCTCGTAGCCCAGCGGCCAGTCCGCGCCCACGCCGTCGTCGGTGAACGTCGAGAAGTCCGAGGGGTGGAAGCGCGGGGCGTAGCCGGCGAAGTGGGTGGTCGAACCGCCCACTCCGCGGCCTGAGTTGTTGGCCCCCAGCGGCACCGGGTCGTCCCCGGAGACGACGCGCGGCTCCGTCCAGTACAGGTGGTGCGACCCGGCCTCGTCGCTGACCCAGTCGGTGTCGGGGTTCCAGAACGGACCGGCCTCCAGGCAGACCACCGACCAGCCGTGGCGGGCCATGCGCTGGGTGAGGGTGGCGCCGCCGGCCCCGCAGCCGATGACGACGAGGTCCACCTCGTCCTCATCGGCGAAGCGGCGCATGCCGTCGATCAGGGCCGGGTCGAAGCGGGTGTCCCCTCGGGGGAGGAGCCAGGGGGAGGCGTTGCGGGCGCGGAGGCGGGTCGTGGGGGCCGCGGTCAGGCGCAGGGTGTCGATTGCGGCGCGGGCTGCTGCGGCGGGGCCGCGACGGGGGCCCGTTGCGGATTCGGGTGCGGCCCGGTGGCCGGTTGTGCCCGCCCGTTCCGCCCCGACGGAACGCCTGCCCACAACCTGAGCGGAATTCGTTACCGGGTCCACCGGGTGCCGGTCCGGCACTTCCCACCGCTCCCGCAGGCCGAGCCCGAGCCGTACGTACCCCCGCGGATACGCCGGCCCCCCGAAGCCGATCTCGTTCCAGGCCCACGGGTGGGAGTAGAAGGCGGTGGAGGTGTACCGCGTCCACAACCCCCACACGTGGCCGACCGGCATCCCGTGCCAGCGGTCCTGGCCGGTGTCGCGCACGGCCCGGACGAGCGCGGCCTGCCGTTCGCGGGCCAGGCCGGCGAAGGGGGCGCCGTACCGGGCGCGGGCGTCGGCGTCGAGGGCGGCGAGCGAGCACCTCCAGGCCTCGTCGTCCTCGGGCATGTCGGCGAAGCGCCAGCCGTCGGTCTCCAGTTCGGCGAGCCGTGCGTCGATCATCTGCAGCACGGGCACCCTGGGGTCGTCCCACTGGGCCAGGAGGTGGTCGAAGAGCGGCCCGGCGACGGCCTCCTCGGCGAGGGTGAAGAACCGCAGGTCCGGCTGGACGGCCGTGCGGGAGAGGACGATGCCGGAGGTGGCGGCGTCCCACGTGCCGGCCTGGGCGAGGACGTCGTACCCCGCGAACCCGGTGTCGTGCCGTCCCGGCGTCGTCACCGTCACCGCTCCCTGCGCAGCAGGGCGGCGAGCAGGCCCATGCCGCCGACCATCGTCACCAGCAGCGGCGCGAACAGGGGCGGTCCCAGCTCGACGTTGTACCGGGCCATCGACCAGCCGCCGGGCTTGCGGGCGATGCCGCGCAGGTGGAGGTAGGTGCCCTGCAGGCCGTTGGCGGCGATGGCCGCCGAGGCCAGCGGCAGGGCGGTCTTGGCCATCCGTTCGCTGGCGAACCCGGCGACGCCCGCGGCCGCGCCGACGGGCCCGAGCAGGACCGGCCACCACATGACGCGGTTGCCGAAGCTCGCGCGGTCGTGCTCCAGGTAGATCTCGGCCGCCGTGACGAGGGAGCCCGCCGCCGTCAGCAGGGACAGGGTGCGTTCGAACCTGCCGTGGCGGACGTTGCGCACAATGCGGTCCAGCGCGTAGGGCGCCGGGCCCGCCGGCCGGGCCCGTGCCGTGCGCGGCAGCGGGTTCATCCGCCGTCCCCCGCCCCGTGCCCGCGGCGTTTGTGGCCTCCGGGCAGCATTTCCTGGATCTTCGCCTTGAGCCCCTGGCGGACCACGGCGGCGCGGTCGCTGTCGCCCTTGAGGACCGCCGCGGCGGCGGCCTCGATCTGGTCGAGGGTCGCGTGGGGCGGGATGGGCGGCACGGCCGGGTCGGTGCGGAAGTCGATGACGAAGGGCCGGTCGGCGGCGAGGGCGCGCTCCCAGGCGGGGACGACCCCGCCCGGCTCCTCCACGCGGACGCCGTCGAGCCCGATCGAGCGGGCGAAGTCCGCGTAGGGCACGTCGGGGAGGGCCTGGGAGGGCAGGAACTGCGGGGCGCCCTCCATGGCGCGCATCTCCCACGTGACCTGGTTGAGGTCCTGGTTGTTGAGGACGGCCACGACGAGGCGCGGGTCCTGCCACTCCTTGTAGTACTTGCCGGCGGTGATCAGCTCGGCCATGCCGTTCATCTGCATGGCCCCGTCGCCCACGAGGGCGATGGCCGGGCGGTCGGGGTGGGCGAATTTCGCGCCGATGGCGTAGGGGACGCCCGGCCCCATGGTGGCCAGGGTGCCGGACAGCGAGCCGCGCATGGTGCCGCGGATGCGCAGGTGGCGCGCGTACCAGTTCGCCGCGGAGCCCGAGTCGGCGGTCAGCACCGCGTTGTCGGGCAGCAGCGGGTCGAGGGCGTGGAAGACGTACTCGGGGTTGACGGGGTCGGCGGAGACGGCGGCGCGCCGCTCCATGACCTCCCACCAGCGGGCGGTGTTCTTCTCGATGCCGGTCCGCCAGTCGCCGTGCTCCTTGGGCTTGAGCTGGGGCAGCAGCCGGATCAGGGTCTCGCGCGCGTCGCCCACGAGGTTGATCTCGAAGGGGTAGCGCAGCCCCACCATGAAGGGGTCGACGTCGATCTGGACCGCCCGCGCCTGCCCGAACTCCGGCAGGAACTGGGTGTAGGGGAAGCTCGACCCGATGACGACGAGCGTGTCGCAGTCGCGCATCAGCTCGTACGAGGGGCGGGTGCCCAGCAGCCCGACGGAGCCGGTCACGTACGGCAGGTCGTCGGGGAGCACGTCCTTGCCGAGCAGGGCCTTGGCGACCCCGGCGCCGAGCACCTCGGCGAGCCGCTCGACCTCCGCCCGCGCGCCGCGGGCTCCCTGGCCGACGAGGACGGCCACCTTCCGGCCGGCGTCGATCAGCTCCGCCGCCCGGGTGATCTCCGTGTCCGCGGGCACCGGCGCGTACGGCGCCACGCCCAGGCTGGAGGGCACCATCTTGAACGCGTGCTGCGGCGGCGAGTAGTCGAGCTCCTGCACGTCGGCGGGGATGATGAGCGCCGTGACGGTCCGCCGGGCGTACGCGGTGCGCATGGCCCGGTCGAGGACGTTGGGCAGCTGCTCGGGGACGGTCACCATCTCGCAGAAGTCGGAGGCGACGTCCTTGAACAGACTCAGCAGGTCGACTTCCTGCTGGTAGGAGCCGCCCATCGCGCTGCGATCGGTCTGGCCCACGATCGCCACGACCGGCACGTGGTCGAGCTTGGCGTCGTAGAGGCCGTTGAGCAGGTGGATGGCGCCCGGCCCGGAGGTCGCGGCGCACACCCCCACCTTGCCGGAGAACTTGGCGTACCCCACGGCCTCGAAGGCGGACATCTCCTCGTGCCGCGACTGGATGAACCGCGGGTTGTCGTCCGCCCGGCCCCATGCGGCCAGCAGGCCGTTGATGCCGTCCCCCGCGTAGGCGAACACCCGGTCGACGTCCCATTCGCGCAGGCGCTGCAGGAGATGGTCGGACACCTTCGTGGACATGGGACTCCCTTCGCCCGGGTGCGCGGTCGTCGCGGGGCGGGTTCGGCGTCCCGCCACAGTGCTACGGGTGACCGGTCCCGGGCGGGGGAAACGCTGGGCGGGGCGAATCCCTCGTACGGATGTGTGGGGCCATCCCCTTCCGGGGGAGTTCCGTGCGGGGTCATTCCTTCGACCGGTAGCGGCGCAGCACCCAGCCGGGCAGGCCGAACCAGCACAGCACCAGCCAGGCCACGACGCCCGCCACCAGATAGGGGACCGCGCTGTTGTGCAGCGCGATCCGCAGGATCAGCGTCAGCGCCGAGGTGACCGTGCACAGCAGGAGCACGATTCCCGTCATCGTCAGCCGGGCCGCCCAGGTGACCGTCTGCGGCTTGATGCGGCGGCCGCTGACGATGCGGTGGAGGGAGACCGGGCCGACCAGGGCGCCGGTGGTGGCGGCGCCGAGCAGCACCGTGATGACGTAGATCGTCCGGTCGGTGCCGCCGAGATCGGCGAAGCGCGGGGTGAAGACCACCGTGAGCAGGAAACCGAAGAGGATCTGCACGCCCGTCTGGGTGACCCGCACCTCCTGCAGGAGTTCGGCCCAGCGCCGGTCCGCGCGCTCCTCGGGCGTCTCGTGGCGCCCTCCGGAGCCGGGCGGAGCCCCGGGGGGCCCGGACCGGCCGGGGCCGTGATCCTGCGGTGCGCTCGCTGCCGACATGCCGTCCCTCCGCGTCGCCCCGCGCCCCGGAGTACCCCTGCGCGCGCCGGGCATGCGCCCGCCGCCATACCTCGCGGGGGTGCGGGTACACGCGAGGCGACACGCCCCTCGGCGACGTCCCGCGGATCGCGGGGCCTACAGGCCGATACTGGGGCATTCCCGCTGAAAGCGGAGGTGAGCGGATGCTGAACGGCATCGTCCGGGCCGCGGCGGAGATCCTCGCGTGGTGGGCCGGCCTCACGGCGGTGTGGACCCTCCTCATCAGCCGGGCCGACACCCTGGAGATCGCCGTCGGGGCGGCCGCGGCCCTGGTGTCGGCGTGGGCCGCCCGCGGCGCCCGCCGGGCCGCGGACCGGTGAACTGGTGGCTGGCGGCCGCCTGCGCACTCGTCGCCGGCGGCCTGGGGCCCTGCCTGTGGGGCACGGCGCGCGGCCCCGCCGGGCAGCGCGTGGTCGCGCAGAACATGGCGACGCTCCTGCTGTGCCTCGTCCTCCTCCTGCTGGCCCAGGGCTACGGACGGCCCTCCTACGTGGACCTCGCCCTGGTCGTGGCCGTGCTGGGTCCTGCCGGGACCCTGGTCTTCACCCGCCTCCTCGGCGACGAGATCGGCGAACGGCCGCCCGGACTGCGCCTGCTCACCCCCGCCGTCCTGGTCGCCACCCCGGCGACCGTCGTCCCCCTGTGCATCGCGACGGGCCCCGGCCGCGCCCTGGGCAAGCTGGTCCTCATCGGACTGCTGCTGATCGCCGGAGGGGCCGTCACCTCGGTGGCGGTGCGCCATGGCTGACGCGCTGATCGCCGTCGTGCTGCTGCTCGTCGCGGCCACGGCCACGGTCGCGGTGCTGCAGCGCGACCCGGCCCGGCAGGCCGTCGTGCTCTCCCTGCTCGGTCTCGCGCTGGCCGCGCTGTTCACCGTCCTGCAGGCCCCCGACGTCGGTCTCGCACAGCTCGCCGTGGGCTCTGCCGTCACCCCGCTGATGATCCTGCTGACGGTCCGCAAGATCCGGCGCGACGGGCGGCGGGAATGACGCGCCGCCTGCGGCTGTGGGTGCTGACCGCCGGCCTGCTCGCCACGGCCGCGCTGTACGCCGCCGCCTGCACGGAGCTGCCCGGCTTCGGCGGCTCCAGCCACCCCTACGGCGACCGGGCGGTGCGCACCGCGCTGCAGCAGCACACGGCGAACGCCGTATCCTCCGTCAACTTCGACCAGCGCGCCTTCGACACGCTCGGCGAGGAGACGGTCCTGTTCGCCTGCGTCCTCGGCACCGTCGTCCTGCTGCGGCGGACCCGCGGCGAGAAGCGCGTCCCGCCCGAGCCCGCCGACGTGCCGGCCGCGCTGCGCCGCTACGGCCTCCTCGCGCTGCCCGTCACCCTGCTCATCGGCCTCTACGTCATCGCGCACGGGCAGCTCAGCCCCGGGGGCGGCTTCCAGGGCGGCGTGGTCGTCGCCACGTCCCTGCACCTGCTGTACATCGCCGTCGACTACAAGGCGCTGGAGCGCGTCCGGCCGCTTGGGCTGTTCGAGCTGGCCGACGGCACCGGGGAGGCCGCCTATGTGCTGCTCGGCGCGGCCGGGCTGATCGCCGGCTCGGCCTACCTCGCCAACACCCTGCCGCTGGGCACCTTCAACACCCTCTCCTCGGGCGGCACGGTGCCGCTGCTGAACGCCGCGGTCGGGGTGGAGGTCACCTCGGCCGTCGTCGTGCTGCTGGCGCACTTCCTCGGCCA
The DNA here is from genome assembly GCF_024519335.1 of Streptomyces telluris. Lineage (NCBI taxonomy): Bacteria > Bacillati > Actinomycetota > Actinomycetes > Kitasatosporales > Streptomycetaceae > Streptomyces > Streptomyces telluris. The sequence continues at coordinate 8,154 of NZ_JANIID010000038.1, read as the reverse complement.
GGCGCTGGAGATCGAAGGCGAGGACGACGACGCGAAGGACGAAGGACGCACAGCATGAGCCTGCTGCCCTACCTGACCGCCGGCTGGATCTTCCTCGTCGGCGTCCACGGCATCGCCACCAGCCGCAATCTCGTCCACGCCGTCGGGTGCCTGGCCGTCACCCAGTCCTCCACCTACGTCCTGCTGCTCGCCGTCGGCTACCGCAAGGGCGCCACGGCGCCCGTCTTCTCCGACCTGCCGACCGACGCGCCAGTCGTCGACCCGGTCGTCCAGGCCCTCGCCCTCACCGATGTCGTCGTGGGGGCGACCGTGACCGCCCTGCTGCTCGCCCTCGTCGTCCAGACCGCCAAGCGGCACGGCACCGTCGACCCGGACGAGCTGTCCGAGCTGAAGGGCTGAGCCGCGGTGGACCTGCTGCTCCCGCTGATCGTCGTGGTGCCGCTGCTGGGAGCGGCCGTGCTGGTGGCGGCGGGGCGTCACGTGGCCCGGCCGGTGGCGGAGGCGGTCGCGGGCCTGGCCGCCGCGGCCTCCGCCGGGCTCGCCGCCGCGGCGCTCGCAGGTCCCCCGGGGGTCTCCTGGGTCGGCGCCTGGCGCCCGCAGGACGGCCACAGCGTCGGGATCGTACTGGTCGGCGACCGCATCGGACTGGGCCTCGCCGCGCTCACCTCGCTGCTCGTCGTCGCCGTGCTCGCCTACTCCTGGCGCTACTTCGACGAGCCGCCGCACGGCCACGGCGGCGCCTTCCCCGCCCTGGTGCTGCTCTTCCAGGGCGGCATGTGCGGCTTCGCGCTGACCGGGGACCTCTTCGACGCGTTCGTCTTCTTCGAGCTGATGGGCGTCGTCGGGTACGCCCTGACCGGCTACCGCGTCGAGGAGGCCCGGCCCGTGCAGGGCGCGCTGGTCTTCGGCTTCGTCAACTCCCTCGGCGGGTACGCGACCCTGCTGGGCATCGGCCTGCTGTACGCGCGCACGGGCGAGCTGGGCATGGCGCAGGTCGGCCGGGAACTGGACGGGGCGGCCGGAGCGAGCGGGCACGGCGGCGACGCCCTGGTCGTCGCCGCGTTCGTGCTGGTGCTGACGGGGCTGCTGGTGAAGGCCGCGGCCGTGCCGTTCCACTTCTGGCTGCCGGACGCGCACGCCGTGGCGCCGACGCCGGTGTGCATGCTGCTGTCCGGCGTCATGGTGGAGATGGGCGGCTACGGCGCCGCTCGCGTCTGGACGACCGTCTTCGCCGGACCCGGCGGCGTCCCGGCGGCCGGTGCCCGGCGCACCCTCCTGGTCCTGGGGGTGGCGAGCGCCCTCGTCGGTGCGCTGATGTGCTGGCAGCAGCGGCACGTCAAGCGGCTGCTGGCGTTCTCCACGGTGGCGCACACCGGGCTGTTCCTCGTCGGCATCGCCCTGCTGACCCCGCACGGGGTCGCCGGCACCGCGCTCTACGTCCTCGGGCACGCCGGGGCGAAGGCCGCGCTGTTCGCGTGCACCGGCATCCTGCTCGACCGCCACGGCAGCGTCGACGAGTGCGAGCTGCACGGCAAGGGCCGCGACACCCCCGTCACCGGCCTGCTCTTCGCCGCCGGCGGGCTCGCCCTCGCCGGGCTGCCGCCGTTCGGCACGAGCCTGGGCAAGGCGCTCGTGGAGGAGCAGTCCCCCTGGCTGCCCGCCCTGTTCGTGCTCGTCTCGGCGGTGACCGGCGGGGCGGTGCTGCGGGTGGCCGCGCGTGTCTTCCTCGGGGCGGGGCAGGCGGGACGTGAGGACGACGAGGGGCCGGAGACCGCCGGCGGGGAGGAGGAGCCCGAGACCGGCCGCCGCGTGCGCCGCCCTCCCGTGCCCATGGTGACGGTGGCGGCGCTGCTGCTGGCCGGGTCGCTCGCCGTCGGCACGGTGCCCGCGCTCACCGCCGCCGTCACGGCCGCGGCGGAGGCCTTCACGGACCACGCCGGCTACGCGGCGGCGGTGCTCGACGGCGGCCCCGCCGGGCGGCCGGAGGGCCCGTACGACTGGTGGACGTGGACCGGTGCGGGCCTGGGGCTGCTGTCGGCCGCGCTCGCCGTCGCCCTCGCCGCCCGGTCCGTGGGCCCGGCCTCGCGGGCCGTGCCCTGGAGCGCGCCGCTGCGGCGTCTGCACTCCGGGCACGTCGGCGACTACGTGGCCTGGACGGTAGCCGGCATCGGGCTGGTCTCGCTGCTGGCCCTGTGGTGAGCCGGTGCCCTGCCCGGGCCGACCGGTTGCAGGTGCCCGGGGCCACGGGCAGGGTGAGAAATCAGAACACACCACAACAAGGATGGACATCATGCCCCGAGGTTCGAGCCCCAAGCGCGAGCGGCAGTACGAGCACATCAAGGAGAGCGCCCAGGAGCGCGGTGAGAGCACCAAGCGCGCCAAGGAGATCGCCGCGCGCACCGTCAACAAGGAGCGCGCCCGGTCCGGTGAGTCGAAGACGGCGAGCAAGTCCTCGACCCAGGACATGTCCTCCTCGAAGCGGGGCGGGCAGCGCTCCCACAGCGGCGCCGAGGGACCCACCTACGACCAGCTGTACGCCGAGGCCCAGCGCCGCAACATCCACGGCCGGTCGAACATGAACAAGGCCGAGCTCAAGCGGAAGCTGGGGCGCTAACCCGCGGGGCGCCGCGCTACGGGGTCTTGTACAGCGGCCCGGACCCCGGGGAGCCGCCGGGGGCCAGGATGATGGGCACCGGCTTGTTGTGCGGCCAGCCGTCGGAGGCGTCGTCGAAGCTGAGGTCCCCGCTCGCGGCGGGGACCACGGCGGCGTCGTGGAGGTTGGTGAGCTGGTTGTAGACGTCCTGCACGCTCGGCGTCTCCCGGCCGGTCTGGCCGGTGACCATGCGCAGCGCCCACACGGCCGTCAGCACGGAGTCGTGGTGCATGACGGCGTAGCCGTCGGCGAGCTCCTTGTCGGGGAACTTCAGGTCGCGGAAGCTCTGGTGGAAGGACTTGAAGCCGCTCGGCGCCTCGACCCCCTTGATCCACTGCTCCGTGCTCGTCGCCGAGGCCTGCATGATGGTGATCCTGCTGTCCTTGAGCAGCCCCATCACGTCGTTCGCCTGCTGCACGGCCCCCTGCGAGCCCGCGAGGATCGTGATGGGCTTGTCATGCCCGCACTGGCTGCGCGAGGACAGCGACCGCACGAGGTCGGAGAGGTCGCGGCCGCGCCCCGCGTAGAAGACCAGCTCGGACTTGGTCAGGCAGATGTTGTTGAAGGCGTTGAAGAACAGGCTGGGCACGCCGTCGGTGCGGGGGCCGGTGGTGCCCACGAAGGAGACGCGGCGCTTGTCGATGTAGTCGGCGAAGACGTCGTCGTACGCCTTGCGCATGGTCCGTACGTAGTTGTCGTCCCGGCTGTCGAAGACCAGGTAGCCGCGGCGCTGTTCGGCGGGCAGCCGGTCCAGGCGCTGCCGCAGCGCCTTGGCGTAGTCGGTGTTGGACGGCGAGACCTTGAACAGGCGCTCCGAGTTGACGTTGGTCGCGGTCAGCACGGCGCCGATCGCCGGGATCTTCCGCTTGGCGAGCTCGTCGGCGGCGCTCTGCGTCTCGGGCACGCTGACGCCCATGCCGGCGACGGCCACCAGCGGGTGGGCCCCGCCGGTCATGTCCGCCAGCCGTTCGACGACGGGCTTCCAGTGGAGCTGGTTCCTGCCCTCGCTGGCGAGGACCAGCTGGACCTGCGGGGTCCGCCCGTGGACGCCGGTGGCGTTCACCGCGGACAGGGACGGGCAGGCGTTGGCGCGGCACTGCGCGGTGTAGGCGCCTTCGAGGCTGCTCCTGATCTCCTCGATGGGCAGCACGCTGCTGTCGCTCGCGGTCATCGGGGTCAGCAGGCCGACCTTGACGTAGGGGACGGGGGTCCTGCCCTCACCGGGCTTCTCCCACTGGTCGCGCACGCGCCGGTTCTCCGCGGCGATCTTCTCGGTGACCTCCTTGAGCTCGGGCGCGAAGGCGTAGGCCGTCTCGTTGACGACGCCTATGCACTCGCGGTCCCTGCCGGAGCCGGCCCACACCAGGCCCGGCTGGTCGTCGGCGCAGCGGTCCTCCTCCTCGTCCGTGCCCAGCAGCCAGAAGGCGCCGCCGGCGAGGAGGGCCAGGACGAGGACGAGCGCGGCGAGCCCGGGCCACCCCTTCCACCAGGGAGGCGGGTCGTCGGGTCCGGGGGGCATGGGCATGATGCGGCTCCTTGCGGACGGCGGTGGTCACGCGCGGTCACGGCGCGCTCAGCTGTACTTCGCGGCCTCGTGCCTGAGCCCCACCCTGCGGGGGTCGGAGTGCAGGGCCAGGTTGAGGAACATCGAGCCGATGGTGTGGTTGAGTTCGGGGCGGGCCGCGGGCAGCCGGTTGCGCGCGTCGCCCGCCAGCCACAGGGCGGCCACCAGCACGGTCAGGGCCCGGCGCTCGGCGAAGGAGCGCGGGGCCAGCTCCTCGGCGACCCGGTCCACCCGCAGCGTGGCCGTCCGCTCGGGCAGGACCGGCGTGCGCAGCGGTGCGGCCGTGACCGCGTACAGCTCGTAGAGCCAGGCGTCGGTGTCGGGCAGTTCCGTCAGGCTGCGGGCGAGGTGGTCGACGACGTCGTCGAGCTGGCCGAGGGCGAGCGCGTGGTAGCGCACGTCCAGCGGGTGGCCGTAGAGCATGTGCCAGACCTGCAGCTGCTCGTGGGTCTCGTCCCAGCGGGAGCGGCTGCGGGCCAGCTCCTGCAGGAGCAGCAGGCGCAGCCACGGGTGCAGGACCGGCCTGGCGGACAGCGGGCGGGGGTGGGAGTTCTCCAGGTAGCCGGAGCCGCGGCCGCCGCGTGCGCCGGCGTCCTGGGGGACGGGGTCGGTGAGCCACAGCCGGGTGCCCGTCTCGCGGGCGAGGCTGTTGCGCGTGCGCAGGGTGAAGGACTCGAGCAGGTCGGCGTCCCAGGCGGCGTCGAACTCGCGGGCGGCCGCGCACACGACGAGCGCGGCGCGCTGCTCCTCGTTCATGCCGTCCAGGAGGTCGCGCAGGATGACGCGGTCGAGCGGCTCGGCCTCGGACTGGTCGTCGGCGGCGGGGACGGGGGTGGCGAGGATCCCGCGCAGCAGGGCCTCGCCGTCGCCGCGGCCGGGTATGCGCGCCGCCGCCTCCAGCAGCCGGCCGGCGCTCCACGCGTGACCGTGCGTCAGCCGGTGGGCCAGCGGCGGGGCCTCGGGGAGGCGGTCGGCGATCCCGGCACCGAGCTGGGAGACCTCGGCCGCGGTCAGGTCGCGCAGCTGGACGCAGTACCAGTGCCAGGAGGCGTCGGGCGGCGGGTCGGGGACGGACCGCTCCCAGTCGGCGTAGGAGGCCTGCTCGGGCGAGCGGATCCACACCCCGGCCGGCCCGCGGGCGAAGGGGCCGGGGATCCGCCCGGTGTCGGAGGCGGTGGCGACGGCCAGCAGCGGGTCGGGGGCGCCGCTCTCGTCGCGCAGCCGCACGAGCAGGTCGAGGAAGTCCCGGCCGCCTTCGGCGTCGACGTTGTCCAGGAGGACCGCGCAGTTGCGGTCGCGGCGGCGGCGTGCGTACTCGCCGCGCAGGTCGGCGAGGAACGCCTCGCACAGCCGCCGGTCCACGGCGGCCCGGTCGACGTCGGTCGCGCTCTTGCTCAGCTGGTTGAGGGCGACGAGTTCGTCCACCGGGGCGTGCGGGCCCGCGTACCAGGAGAAGCCGGTGCGCCGGGCGATGCTGAGCGGGAGCCGCGGCGGGCGGCGGATCAGCCCGGCCAGCAGGCCGATGCCGGGGATCTGCAGGAGGTTGAGGTCCTGCAGAAGGCCGGCGACGTCGGCGGCCCGGTCGGCCGCGGCGGTGTTCTCGCGGGCCTCGTGCAGGGCGCGGCGCAGCTGCCGGCCGGCCCGCCGGGAGTCGTTGGCGTCCAGCGAGAGCCCGGGGTCGACGACGAGCAGGCCCAGGGTGAGGCGGGGGAAGAGCAGGGCGGGCTGGCGGGCGAAGCGGTGCGAGAGCCCGTAGGCGAGGCGGCCCGCGACCTCGTGCGGCCGGCGCGGCCCGGCGGAGGCGAAGTCGTAGAAGGCGTGGGGGCGGTGGGAGCCGAGGTAGCCGAGCCAGGCCAGCGCCGCGGTGCGTCCGCTGCCTCGGGTGCCGACGAGCACCAGCACCGGCAGTCCGCGCCCGCCCCGCCCCGCACGGCCGTCCTGGACCATGGTGCGGCATTCCTGGTAGAGCGCCTCGATGCCCTCGATCCCCAAGGGCCGTCTCACAGGCTCCGGCACGTCATCAGCCCCCCTCGAATCGGCGGGTGTCACCGCCGACCGTGCTGAAAATGCTGCCACGCGCGTGCGGTTCGCGGGAGCGTTCGGCCGCAACTGATGGAGCCGCGGCCGAAAGAGGGGACCGGCGGTCCGGCGCCCCCGGGCGGGGGCGCCGGGCCGTCAGCTCCGTGCGCCGGTCTTCACCGTGTCCTGGGCGGCCGCGGCGGGGACCGCGGCCGCCCGGCGCCGGCGGGCGAGCGGGTAGCCCGCCCCCAGCAGGACGAACCAGACGGCGATGACGTAGAGGGCCACGCGGGTGTCGGAGTCCCAGGCGACCAGGACGGTGACGAAGGCGAAGGCCGCGAGCGCGATCCAGTTCGTGTACGGGGCGCCGGGCATGCGGTAGGAGGAGGCGACCGCCCGGCCCTCCGCCACGGCCCGGCGGTAGCGCAGGTGCGTCACGAGGATGATGCTCCACACCGTGATGGCGCCGCCGGTGGACACCGCCGTGATGTAGGCGAACGCGTGCTCCGGGTCGAGGGCGTTGACGAGCACGCCCAGGGCCATGACCAGCGCCGAGATGACGACCGCCGTGGCCGGCACGCCGCGCTTGCTGAGCCGGCCGAGGGCCGCGGGGCCGTGTCCGTTGAGCCCGGCGGTGCGCAGCATGCGCGCCGTGGCGTACAGCCCGCCCGCGTTGCACGAGGACAGCGCCGAGGTGAGGACGACGAAGTTGACGATGCCGGCCGCCGCCGGGATGCCGATCTTGGTGAAGGCGGCGACGAACGGGCTCGTCCCGGGCTGGAACTCCTGCCAGCTCACGACCGACAGGATGACGAAGAGCGCGCCGAGGTAGAACAGGCCGAAGCGCAGCGGCAGGCTGTTGATGGCGCGCGGGATGTTCTTCTCGGGGTCCTTGGTCTCGCCCGCGGTCACACCGACGAGCTCGACGCCGAGGTAGGCGAAGAGGACGATCTGCAAGGTCATCAGGGAGTTCCACACCCCGTGCGGGGCGACTCCGCCGTCCGCCCACAGATGGCTGACCGACGCGGTGTCACCGGCGTCGCCGAAGCCGATGATGAGCACGCCCAGGCCGATGAGGATCATGCCGATGATGGCCGTGACCTTGATGATCGCGAACCAGAACTCCAGCTCGCCGAAGATCTTCACCGAAATCAGGTTGGCGCAGGCGAGCACCACGAGGGAGATCAGCGCCGTCTTCCACTGGGCGAAGCCGGGCGCCCAGTAGTTGACGTACTGCCCGGCCGCGGTGATCTCGGCCATGCCGGTGGTCACCCACATGATCCAGTACGTCCAGGCGGTGGCGTACCCCCAGAACGGCCCGAGGAAGCGGTGGGCGTAGTCGGCGAAGCTGCCGGAGACCGGGTTGTGGGTGAGCAGCTCGCCCAGGGCCCGCATGACGAAGAAAAGCACGATGCCGGCGGCGGCGTACCAGATGATGAGGCTGGGGCCGGCCTGCGATATCGCGGTGCCGGCGCCGAGGAAGAGGCCGGTGCCGATGGTGCCGCCGATGGCGATCATCTGCATCTGCCGGGAGCCCAGGGTGCGTTTGTACCCCTCGGTGCCGGCGCCCGGGTCCCCCGTGGTTCGCGAGCTCACAGTTCTGAGGTCCTCTCTAGCCGCGACGTGTCCGCAACGCGGTGGCGCGCCGGGCCGTCCTGTCGGTGAACGATCTGTCAGTACAAGATCCCTCAGGAGCGCCGCCGAAACCAGCATGCCGACCGGCTTGTTCTAGAAGTAGCCTTCGCGTTTGCGGTCCTCCATGGCGGCTTCGGAGAGTCTGTCGTCGGCTCTGGTGGCGCCGCGTTCGGTGCGGCGGGAGGCGGTGATCTCGGTGATGACCTCCTCGATGGTGGCCGCGTGGGAGTCGACGGCGCCGGTGCAGGACATGTCGCCGACGGTGCGGTAGCGCACGGTGCGT